>CAMDJM010000009.1 GCA_945900785.1 Akkermansia muciniphila | reverse complement strand
ACACTTGAACAAGATGGGATTGATCATCCTCTGAATTGCCTTATGGAAGAGTCGACTACAGTGAAAGCCGGATGCGGGAAATCCGCACGTCCGGTTTGATGAGGGGGAGGGCGGCAGCACAGTGCTGCCCCCTCTCTACTCTACTGGCCGCCTTTCCCCACTGAAACCTGAAACCTGAAACCTCAACAACATGTCCAAAATCCAATTCGGCTCCCAAGTTTACACCTGGTTCATGCAAGGCACCGGCAAGGCCTATGACAACAAACTGGACCACATGATCAAAATCGCCGCCGAGGCGGGCTTCACCGGCATCGAGCCCATGGTGCTCGAGATCTCGGAAAGCGCCCTCGGCTGCGGCAAATACTGGCTCGGCGATTTTTGCGACCCCATCCGCCTCAAGGATGCGCTGCAGGCCCATAACATGAAGCTGGCCGGCCTTGCCCTCGTCTGCGCCTGGGACGGCGAGACCGAGACCCCCGCCGAGCGCGCCGCTGCGGACTTCACCATGGATCTGCTGAAGCACTTCCCTGGAGCCATGCTCGGCACCGTCACCCTGCCCAGCGGCCGGAAAAACGACCTGCAACGCCGCCGCCTCAACGTGGCCCGCAACGTCAACGCCGTCTCCCAGCGCGGCACCGACCTCGGCCTGAAATGCTCCTACCACCCGAACAGCCCGCCCCCCTCCCTCGTGCGCACCCAGGAAGACTACGATGTCGTCCTCAGCAGCCTCGACCCCAAAGTCACCGGCTGGACCCCGGACGTGGGCCACATCATCCGCGGCGGCATGGACGTTATCGCCACCCTGAATAAGTTCCAGCACCTCGTGAACCACATCCATTACAAGGATTTCTCCGGCAACGGCCCCGAGCCCTGGGCCCAGATGGGCACCGGCAAGCTGGACTTCCACAAGATCACCGAGTGGCTCACCGCCCGGAATTACGAAGGCTGGATCATCTGTGAGGACGAAGCCCACGACGCCATCGGCGACCCCGACGGCGTGACCCTGCAAAACGGCCAATGGTGCAAGGACAACCTGCATCCCCTGGTTTAAGAAAGGGAGCCCAAAAGGGAGCCCGGACATCTTGTCCGGGTGTTTCTACCCCTTCCGCCGGATCCCCGTAAAAACCAATGCTCCGGGGCGACTTGCAAAGTCGCGTTCCAATAATAACCAGCCAGCCAGCCATGACGATTTACAAAACCGTTGTGAGCTGGCTGGCTTTTTGGTTTTTAACGCTAAAAGGCCTGTTTCTGGTCATGTCAGCCAACGATTATAACGCTCTTCCTTGGTTGCCGCTTTGGGCTCTCCCTGGGCTTCTGATTATGGTTCCATGGGCTTGGCGTTATCCTTGGAAGATTCGCTGGATCGAAGAGAACATGCCCTTTGATGAAGCGCAGGCGGAACGCTGTAATTTGGCAGGGCGCTGGTTGCTCTGGGGTTTCCTTGTGGCTTACCATATGGGTTGGTTGCCGGATCCATTGCGGATCTACCTCTACCACGAGGCCCCAGTGTGGGAAGGGTTCTTTTTTTTTGGTGACGATAGTCGTTTGGGCTGTGCTTTTGATTTTATTGCCGCTGCCGGAAGTTTTCAGATACGCTACTTTCTGCTTCACTGGCTTTATTGACGCCGTCTTCTTTCCCGGCCGCCGCGAGGCCAAACCGCCCTACACCCTGAAGCTGGCCCGGTTCTACAGGGAACAGCAGCGATTGTCCGAAGCAGAAGCCGAGTATGCCCGCGTGCTCTCCTTCCACCCGGAGCAGTTGGAAGCCTGGCAGGAACGGCTCGATTTGGCCTTCCTGCGGAAGGAGGCAGCCGATCCTGCGCCCCGGGACGTGCTGGCAGAAGCCATCCATGCCTTGCCGCAACCAAGGGACAAGGAAGTGATTTTCCAGAGGTTTTCCCGGCTTTCCCAAGGTATCCTGGATCAATGACCACTTACCGGACCATCGTCAGTTGGCTCGCCTTTTTCCTTCTGCTCTGGCGGGGCAGCTCGCTCACCTTTGTGTTTCTGATGGATCACTTTGGCTGGCACAGGATCGCTGGACCGGATGAGATCTTTCTTTTCCTGGGCTTGTCAGGCCCTGATCTGAAAGAAACCTTGGTGTGGGGCCTTCTTTGGGGCCCGATATCACTCATGATAGTTGCCCCCTGGCTCTGCGCGGGCTACGGAAGATGCCGCAGACTTCCCTTTGCCGCAGGGCTGGAAAACGATACCGCGCTCCTCCTCAACGTGCTGGGCCGCTGGGCTTTTGCTTTTGCTTGGCTGGCGTCTCTTCTGCATTGGGTGCCAAGGGGCGTGGAAGCGTTTCTGTCATGGAATCCCACATACAGGGAGGAACCTCTTCAGGGCTATTTTACCGGAATTTTTGTCCCTTGGGCCATCAGTGTCCTCTGCGCCATGCTGATCGCTCCGGAGTTTTCACGGATGGCCTCCTCCGGCTTCACCGCTTTCATCGACGCCGTATTTTTCCCCGGCGGGCGCGAAAAAATCCCGCCTTACACCCTGAAGCTGGCCCGGTTTTACGTGCAGAAAAAACGCTGGGCCGAGGCCGAGGCGGAATATGCCCGCATGTTGTCCTTTTACCCGGAGGCGCTGGAAGCCTGGCAGGAACGGCTCGATTTGGCCTTCCAGCAGAAGGAAGCAGCCGATCCTGCACCCCGGGAAGTGCTGGCCGAAGCCATCAAAGCCTTGCGGCAACCCAGGGACAAGGAAGCCATTTTTCAGAGGTTTTCCCGGCTTCCCCGCGCTGGATTGAAGGAATGACCACTTCCCGGACCGACGTCAGTTGGCTGGCTCCCTTGGGCCACCCGTGTCCTCTGCGCCATGCTGATCCAACACTTCTGTTCAGGCACTAGCGTTTGCCACGGCCGGATTTTTTGGGAGGTTTGGCATCCTGGGGCCGCACCGGTTTGCCACTGCCACCACCAGGTTTGGTGTTGGCAGGCTTGCCGCGCCGCTCACCGCTGGTTTTGCTGCGCTGTTCACCGGGGCGCGGTCCTTTGGTGCGGGAGCGGTCACCGCGTCCGGTCAGGGGAGGCGCTTTGGAATTGGTGCCGGTGACGCGGAGGAGGCGGAAGTTCACGGTGCCGCGCTCCCGGTCGATGCCGGTGGGAATGGCCTCGATGAAGTCGCCGGCGCGGATGGCAACTTCGGGGTTCCGGTTCCGCAGGGTGGAGCTGGCGGCATCGAAAAAGGGGTCAGGCAGGCCGAGTTCCGGGAAGCGGATCGCCCCGCGGGTCTGACTGTTGGTGGTTTCGATGAAGAGGCCGAAGGGCAAGACGCGGCTGACCATGCAGGGCCAGGGCTCGGGGTTTTCCATGGAGGCGAGACGCTCGAAGTATTCCAGTTCCTTGAGGCGGCGGCTTTCCATTTCGGCATCGGCGCTGACGCGTTCGGTGGTGGAGATGTGTTCCGCCGTTTCCTTCATGTGGGCGTAGTCCGGGGTCTTCATGGTGCCGCCGCTGCCGGGGGCGCGCGTGAGATTCCATAACAAGCGGTGGACGATGAGGTCCGCATAGCGCCGGATGGGGCTGGTGAAATGGGTGTAGTGTTTAAAATGGAGGCCATAGTGGCCGAGCGAATCCGGCGAATAGACGGCGCGCTTCAGGCTTTTCAGAAGCGTTAGTTTGAGAATGGGTTCCTCCGGCCGGCCGGCGAAGCAGGCGATGGCTTTCTGAAGTTCGCCCCGGACGCTGAGGTCGCCAACGTGGATGCCGGCGGCAGCGAGCACCTGGCGCAGTTCGTCCAGTTTGGCTTGGTCGGGTTCCTCGTGGATGCGGTAAATGGAGGGGCGGCCGCTTTGCAATAACGTTTCAGCGACGGCTTCGTTGGCGGCGAGCATGAACTCCTCAATGAGTTGATGGCTTTCGTCGTATTTGATGGTGGCCAGCCGCACCGGGACGCCTTTTTCGTCGAGAATGATTTTAATCTCGGGGAACTCCAGGTCGAGGGCACCATTTTGATAGCGGCGCTTCCGCATCATGGAAGCGAGCTTCCAGGCGCGTTGCAGGAGATCGCTGTCGGGATCGCCTACGTCAGGATTTTTCAGGAACTGCATCGCTTCCTCATAACTGTAACGCCGGGCGCTGCGGATGATGCCGGCTCCGAAGCGCTGGCCGGTGCGCACGCCTTTGGCATTGAAGGTGAGGACGGCAAACCGGGTGAGTTTGTCTTCGTTCGGCCGCAGGCTGCACAGGCCATTGGAAAGGCGCTCCGGCAGCATGGGGATGACGCGGTCCACCAGGTAGGTGCTGTTGCCGCGTTCCCGGGCTTCCTTGTCGAGGGCGCTGCCGGGAGTGACGTAGTGGGCGACATCGGCGATGTGGACGTGGAGTTCGAAGCCGCCGTCCTTCAGTGAGGTGACGCCGATGGCGTCGTCGAAGTCCTTGGCATCGAAGGGGTCGATGGTGATGATATGATGGCGGCGGCAGTCTTCGCGGCGGGCGATTTCGGCGGCGGGGATTTCGTCAGGGTGGGCGGCGGCTTCCTTGAGCACGGCGTCGGGAAACTCGAGCGGGAGGCGGAATTTGTAGATGACGCCGAGCACATCCACGCCTTTTTCGCCGGGACGGCCGAGGCGTTTGACGAGGTGGCCTTTCATGCGGGAGCCGCGGGTGGGCCATTCGTCGATGGCAACGACGACTTTGTCGCCGGCCTTGGCTTCGGTTTCCTCACTGATTTGCAGGTCCACGTTGGGGAGAAGCACATCATCCGGGATGACCCAGGCGTGTTTGGCGCGGATGAAGAGGGTGCCGGGGATGTTTTCGTTGCGGCGTTCGATGATTTTGACGACGCGGGCTTCGAGGTGGACTTCCTGCGGGGCGCGTTCGTGTTTCGGCTGATCGCGGCGGGCTTTTTCACTGCGCCACCACGAGGGCGGCTCGGAGGCGGTGACTTTCACGCTGACGCGGTCGCCATTGAGGGCGGTATTTAAATGTTCTTCCGGAATCGCGATGCGCCCATCAGGATCCGCCCCCAAAGCGGCAAAAACAGCGGCATTTTCCTGATCGCCCTGTTCCGGGCGGAAGGAGCCGCCACCGCCGGGTTTGGCGAAAAGGGTGCCGTTCAGCAGGCGCTGACCAGCGGTGCGGAGGCGGAAACGGCGGCCATCGCCTTCGGTGATCTGGCCGGCATCGGTCATTTCGCGAAGCACCGAGCGCAGTCCGGCCCGGTCATCAGTGGAGACGCCCAGGGTGCGCGCGATCTCATTTTTGGTCATGGCAGCGGTGGCGGTTTGGGCCAGCAATGCCAGCACTTGACTGGAGAGTGAATCTTCAGACATTACTCTCCACCCCTCCCTGGTGCGGTATACGGGATTTTCCTATTGGTATTCATCTTTTTGCTTTATCATCGGGCCTGTTCTCTGCTATATCCACTGAATTATACTCTCCTCCCCCAAACTTTATGAAAATGCTCTCCCCCGTCCCCCGGTCGCGCACGTCCGGCTTCACCCTCATTGAACTGCTCACCGTGATTTCGATCATTGCGATTTTGGCTGCGGCCTCCTTCGCGGGCTACGGCAAAATCGTCGATGGAGTCCGCAAAAAGGGTTCGATCGTGATGTCAATAGCTATTTCGAACGCGGTGGAGCAATTTTATGCAGACTATAACCGCCTTCCCAAACCAACCTCTGCGACAGATGGGACTGATTCCGAGAGCACGACCGAATCGAGCGAAGGACTGGTGAAGGTTCTGATTGGGAAAGAGGGTGAAAGCCAAACTATTCAGAACCCCCGCAATACAGACTACGCTGAAGGGATCAAACCTGCCAAATCACGCAAAAAAAAGGCCAGTGATACTGCCAACACTGGCAGCGAAAAATGGGCTGACGGACTGGTTACGGAAGACGACACGTATGAGATCGTCGATGCCTATGGCAATTATTACAAGGTGAAGCTCGACTCCGACTACGACAAGGAATTGGAAAACCCGAACACCATGCAGGTGGCTGAGGGACGCACCAAAATGACCAAAAGGGTGATCGTCTGGTCTCCCGGCAAGGATGCCCTTGAAGAAACCTGGGAAGATAACGTAATGTCCTGGGATTGATTCCGGCCATTTTCACATTGGCTCCATGGTTTCCATGGCTACCGCCCCGGCTTTCCATGCTTTTGGGACCGATCATCTGACTGCCGTCGGATTGTCGGTCCTTTTAGCGTTCGTCATGGTGCATCGCGCGAGGCAGTCCCATGAAAGTGCCCGGGTGCAGGAGCGATTGCTGGCCGTTTTTCTGGTGGCACTTTACCCTGTCCAAGTGATTTTTCTTTGGACGCGGGGTGCCCTCCATGAGGGGAATGCCCTGCCGTGCCATCTTTGCGATGTGGCGGCCCTTTGCGGGGCCACCTCGCTATGGTTCCGGCATCAGCGTTTGGCGGAACTGGTTTGGTTTTGGGGACTCGCGGGCACTTTGAATGGCTTGATCACACCCGCCCTTGATGAAGGTTTTCCATCGCCGCGCTTTTTGTTTTTTTTCGCGCTGCATGGCGGGGTGGTGGTCTGTGCGGTGTATCTCGTGGTCGGGCTCCGGTTGCGCCCCACCCGGGGAGCGCTTTGGCGGGTGTTTGGATGGCTCCAGGTTTACACCCTGGCTGCAGGTTTGGCCAATTGGCTGAGCGGGGCAAATTACGGATTTCTCAGGGAGAAACCGCCTCAGGCCAGTCTGATGGATCTGATGGGGCCGTGGCCTTGGTATTTGTTGGGATTGCAGGGGCTGGCGCTGGCACTGTTTGGGCTGCTGTATTTGCCTTTTTGCCGTCAGAATCCGACGTTTGGGAGCAAAGCGCCCCACTAAAATTCCATCTTGCGTATTTCTGTGACTCTCTCTATAGTAGGGCGAATATTTCTCATGCTGTCCCGTTCCCTGCCCAGCTCATGGCTCACTGTCGATTCAGTGTGTGGAACCGTTGCCCCCGCGATTCCGAAGAAAGGGGTGCTTTGTGGCGAAGAACTTTCCGCCGCCACGGGAACTTGTTTTACCCGCCCATGACCCGGTCGGAACAGCCATCGTCCTGCTTCGGAACGCTTAATTTCCGAATCCTGCCTGTTTTCCCGCCATCCTGCGATTTTCCCGTCAACCCATAACCTGCCCACGCTTATTCCCTCCCCTCCTCCCAGAAAACAGCCTAGCCGCTATCGCGACATGACACGTGTCAATGACCGTATCCGTGCCCCGAAAATCCGCGTCGTTGATGGCCGCACCCATGAACAGCTCGGGATCATGTCCGTGCCGGAAGCGCTTCAAATTGCCCGTCAGCGCGGACTGGACCTCGTGGAAGTTTCTGCGGATGCCAAGCCACCCGTCTGCAAAATCGTGGACTACGGCAAATACAAGTATGAGCAGTCCAAAAATTCCAAGGACAGCGGCAAACAAAAAGGCGGCAAAGTCAAAGAGGTAAAGTTCCGGGCCAACATCAGTGAAAATGACTACCTGATCAAATTGCAGCATGCCGAGGAGTTCCTCAACGAAAGCAATAAATTACGCATCGTGCTGCAATTCCGTGGCCGCGAAGGGGCCCACCCTGAGATCGGCTTTGCCCGCATGATGCGCATTGTGGATGACCTCAAAACGATGAGCCATCTCGACATGCCTCCCCGTCAGGCCGGTCGCGCCATCAGCATGGCCTTGTCACCCCTTCCTACCAACCAACGTGTCCGCCGGTTCGCCAAGCCAAAGTTGGAATACGTGGAAGACATCGGCAGTGAGGAAGACGACGACGCGGAAGATGCCGGGAATCACACGCCACATGTGCACACGCTGTCCCTTGAAGCCGTGCTGGATGAAATGGAAGAAGACAACGGCCGCCCGAAAAAACGGAAGAAGGCCGAGTAATCCCCGGGCTCTGCACTACACTTTTTCCCGGGCGCTTGGTGATTTCCCAAAAAGGGACTGGGAGCACCGGATGGGGTGTTGATAGCTGGACTGGATCAGTTCACTTCACTTCCAGCGTCTGCCTGCGGTCGGGGCCGACGCCGACGAGGGAAATGGGGGCTCCCGCCCATTCGGCCATACGGTCAAGGTAGGCTCGGGCGTTCCGGGGGAGGTCTTGGTAATTGCGGACACCGCTGATGTCGGTCTTCCAGCCCGGGAGGGTCTCATAAATGGGAACGCAGCGTTCGAGTTGTCCAACCGTGGGCGGGGGGACGTGAAGTTTTTGTCCATCCAACGTGTAGCTGGTGCAGACTTGAATTTCATCCAAATCGTCCAATCCATCCAGGTTGGTGACGGCGAGGTCGTCGAAGCCATTGATCATGGCAGCATAGCGGACAAGGACCATGTCCAGCCAGCCACACCCGCGGGGACGGCCGGTAGTGGCACCGAATTCGCGCCCCATGTTATGGAGACGGTCTTCCATGGCGTCATTGCGGGTGACAAAGGGGCCGGCACCGACGCGGGTGGTGTAGGCTTTGCAGACGCCAACGACGCGGTCGATTTTGCGCAGTGGTGCGCCGCTGCCCGTGATGGCTCCGCCGGCAGTGGTGTTGGAACTGGTGACAAAAGGATAGGTGCCGTGGTCGATATCGAGATAGGTGCCCTGGGCTCCTTCAAAGAGGAGGCTCCTGCCTGCCTTGATGGCGTCGGCGATGGTGACGACCGTGTTGGTGCGGTGCGGGGCGAGGCGCCCGGCCGCTGCCATCAGGGCGTCGCCGACTTCGTTGAGGTCAAGTTTTTCAATGCCGGCGGCTTCGAAGAGAACGTTATACTCGTCGATGCGTTCGGACAATTTTTCAGCCAGAGCGGCAGGATCATCCAGATCGATAAAGCGGAAGCCGCGTCGCTCGACTTTTTCACTGTAAGCGGGGCCGATGCCACGGCCGGTGGTGCCGATGGCTTTGGCTCCGAGGAGTTTTTCCCGGCGCTGATCCAACTTCGGATGCCATGGCATGACAAGGTGGGCGCGGTCGGAGATTTTGAGGTTTTCCTCGTTGATGGTGAGGCCCTGGCCACGGAGTTTATCGATCTCTGCCAGAAGAGCGATGGGGTCCATGACGACGCCGTTTCCGATGACACACTGCTTATCCTTCCACAGAATGCCGGAGGGGATGAGGTGCAGGACGTATTTGGTGCCGCCCTGGATGACGGTGTGGCCGGCATTGTTCCCCCCGGCGGCGCGGACCACCATGTCGGTGTGCTCGGTGAGCACATCCACGATTTTGCCTTTTCCTTCATCGCCCCACTGGGCTCCGGTCACGATCACATTAGCCATACTTGGATAAAAAACAGGTTGCCTGAAAATGAAGCGGGGCAACGTGGTGTTGCCCCGGTTCGGATGGGAGGAGCCAGGCGGTGCCGCCCGGTATCCGTAAAATATTAAAGACCGAAGGCCATAACGATGGCTGCCAACGCGACGACCAGCCCGAGAATTCCCGCATATTTCAGCAGGTCACCGGAGGGATCCCTGGGCTTGGATTTCTTTTTAAAGGGAGATTCGTTGCTGAAGTCTGAAGGGGCTCCAGCACCTTGATCAAGAAGGGTAGTTTCTGCGCTCATATTTACAGGAGTTATCGGGATGCCGGGGGGGAAGTAAAGCGGATTTTATGCAATCACGCAGGTGAAAGAGTCGTTAAAGTGCGCAAAAAGCCAGTTAATGTGGCTTTTTCCGCCTCAAGGGCAACTTTTGCTCTTCGATGGAGCCATAAAGTCTCAGTTGCTTATTGGACCTTCAAATTGAACTTTTAGACCTCTTTACTCATGGCCACCCCTACTCCAGCAGAACTCCTCCTCTCATCCAGCCACCGCGACCGCATGACGGTGACGCCCGCCGGAGAACGCTGCGAGGGGCTGCCGGATGGGGTAAAATTGCGCGATCTGGTGCTGCATGCCGATGACCGGGGCACAGTGGTCGAACTCTTTGACCCACGCTGGGGCTGGCATCCGGATCCCCTGGTTTTTAGCTATTGTTACACCATCCGTCCCGGTTGGGTGAAGGGCTGGGCGATGCACCTGGAACATGAAGACCGTTATTGCCTGCTGGCGGGGGAAATGAAGGTGGTGCTCTACGATGCCCGCGAGGGCTCCCGCACCCATGGTCAGGTCTACGAAATCTACCTCAGTGAGCAGCGCCGGCAGATTCTTAGCATTGCACGCGGGGTTTGGCATGCCGATGAAAATGTGGGGATTAAAGACGTGGTCATCGTCAATTTCCCCACGATTCAATACGACCACGCGAAACCTGACAAATACCGGCTGCCGCCGGATACGGATTTGATTCCCTATCAGTTTAAAAATGCCAAAGGTTATTAAGCCCGGCCTCTTCCCTCATGCTGCCCGACGCATCCATCCTGCCAAAGCCGCGCTGCATCCAGTTGCCGGCAGCGGAGCATCCGGAGGTATCGCTGCTCATCCCTGCCACAAGCCAGGCCGTCGCCCTCGCCGCCTGCCTGCAGTCCCTTGCAGATCATCTGCCGGCCTCTGTGCCTTGTGAGGTGATCGTGGTTCTGAATGCCGCCACCACAGGGGTGGAGCACTTGGTGCGTGAGGAATGCCACGGGCTGCGGATCGCGGCATCTGAGGCCAATCTTGGCGTCGCGGGTGGATTTAACCTGGCGCGCAGCCTCGCGCGGGGACGTTTTCTGATGCTGCTGCACGATGATGTGGAAATCGGCCCCGGCTGGCTGGAGCCGTTGCTGGCCATGGCGGCGGAGTATCCTGAAGCTGGGGCGCTAGGCAGCCGGGCTCTGAATTCTGACGGTTCCCCACAGCGGGCGGGTTCCTTTCTTTTCCGCAATGGCCAGACCTGCGCGGCTCCGGAGACGGATTCCCCCGGGCCATGGCCGGTGGACTACGTGGGAACCTGCGCCACGCTGGTGCCTGCCCTCTGGTGGGATGCCGTGGGCGGCATGGATGAAGCTATTTTCCCGGCGTATTACGTGGATGTGGATTTGTGCCTCCGCCTGCAGCAACTGGGAGCGTCTGTCTTTTGCGTGCCAGCTTCGCCGGTTCTGCACCATGGCGGCTCCAGCTCAGCATCGGCGATCAAAGCGTTTTACACCAGCCGCAACCGTAGCTGGTTTTGCCAAAAACATGCCAGCCTGCTGGACGATTATGAACCTTGGGTGCCCGGGGACCCGGCTGCGCCCGCCCGGGCCCGGGAGCGGACCCTGGCCCGGGCGGCCCGGCTGGTGGCTGGTCAGGACGCGCTACCGCAGGCACAAAACTCAGCATTCGACCCCGCCGCACAGCAAGCCCGGCATTTTAAAATGGAACTGGCCCTGCAGAAAGCCTGGGCTGTTGATCTGCACGGGCAATTGGAGTCCTCCCGGGAAGCGTCGGCCGCCATCCGGCTGCGCGAGCGGCAGCTCAAAGCAAAGCTGGAGGAGAAAAATCAGCAGATCGCCACCCTCAAGGCCCGTTGCAAGGCCCTGAAAAACAATGGAAAACGCCCCAGCTTTTTCCGCCGGCTGGGGCAATGGCTAACAGGGAAAAAACCCACACCCCCCGAGTCCTGAAACGCCCGGCCCAGGCTGGCATGCGGCGCTGGAGCGCCCCGCAACAGGCCATTGCCCTTCAGCGGAACCAGTGGCAGATTGATCCCTGCCGTGAAAGCCAGGTGCCGTCCCCCGGCACTGCTTTCCACCACCTTTCTCTACGTCCATGATCGGCGATCTCATCAAAATCAAAGTCGAAGAACTGCCCAGCCGCCGCACCCGGAAGCGTCCCTTCCTGCGCCGCAAAGGCGTGAAAATCTTCCTGTTATGCTGCCTGCTGGTGGCCATCGGTGGGGTGATCGCCCTGCAGATTTTTCTGGACCCCTACCGGAAAGCTGCCGCTGCCTTTGACCTCAGCCTGCTCAGCAAATTAGAGGAGAGCAGCATCGTATATGACCGGAATAACAAGGAACTGGGCCGCCTCGCCAGTCAAAACCGCCAACTCGTCACCTATGCCCAAATCCCTCAGGACTTGATTGATGTGCTGATCGCCACGGAGGACAGCCGTTTTCTGAAACACAAAGGGGTGGACTGGTATGGCGTAGCCCGCGCTTCGGTATGGAATACGATCCAATCCTCGAGCAAGCAGGGGGCCAGCACCATCACCCAACAACTCGCCCGCCAGACCCTGCGGCGCTATGAGCGCACACTCGACCGCAAGGTGAATGAGGCCTTCGTTGCGATGCGGATCGAGGAGGTCTATAACAAACCACAGATTCTCGAATTGTATTTGAACCGGATTTATTTTGGCAGTGGCTTCTACGGCATTGGGGCAGCGGCGCAGGGGTATTTCAGTAAACCAGTATCGGCCCTGACGCTGGAGGAATGTGCCTTGCTGGTAGGCCTGATCAAAAATCCGACGCTCTACTCTCCAATCAGCGGCGATGAGAAACTGACTCTCCGGGAAAGAAACGAAGCCCTCGACCGCATGGTGATAACCAATAAAATATCGAAAGACAAGGCAGCGGAACTCAAGCTCAAGCCGCTGGGAACAAAAGTATCCGAAACCGCCCGGTCCTCCGGCTATCTGCAGCAGGAGGTGGAAAATGAAGTGGAGCAAATCCTTGAAAAACAAGGCATGCAGGGCATCGGCGGAAAGGGATTTAAAATTTACACCAGCGTGGATGGCACGATTCAGCGCGCGGCAGAAGCCAGCCTGAGCGCCCGCCTCGCCGAAGTGGAAGCCCTGCCGGAATACCCGAAAGCCCCGGCCCGGGAAACGCCCGACCAGTTTGCCAAAGCCCAGGCGGAACTGCGCGCCACGGGCAATCCCCTGACCAGACCGGCCCAGCCCGGCTACCTGCAGGGCGCGGCCCTGGTGCTGGACAATAAAACCGGCACCGTGCTCGCCATGGTGGGGGGCCGGGATTTCAAGGAATCCCAGTTCAACCGCGTCAGCCTTTCCAAACGCCCGGCTGGCACCACCTTTACTCCCTTCGTCTATGCCACGGCTTTTGCCGGAGCGCACTTTCCAGGCAGCCGTATCGCCGACGCTCCTCTGGATAATACCCGCATCATGATCGGTGCCACGACCGGCACCCTGGGGGAATGGGGCATGGAAACCCTTCAACCCGTAGCCGAAGGCGAAATTTCCATCCGGCAGGCCATCGCCGAAGGGAAAAACAACTGCGCTGCCCGCCTCGGGCTCGAGATCGGCACGGAAAAAGTGCGCGACTTTGCCAAACTTGCCGGCCTTGGCGACTTGCCCACTGAACCCTCCACCCTGCTCGGGCGCGGGGAAGTCAATGTGCGGGACATGTGTCTCGCCTATACGACTTTCGCCAATGCCGGAGTGCGTCCTGCGGCCATCTCTTACGTCACCCGCATCGAAAACAACGCCGGGCAGGTCGTTTACAGCCGGGCTCCTGACAGCTATCAGCAGGTCGAGGTCACCGACCCCGTCACCGCTTGGATGGTGCACTCCTGCCTGGAGGACGCCCTCGCCATCGGCACTGGCGCGGCCTCAAAGGATTATGGCCTGAAGGGCTTTCCCGCCGCTGGCAAGACTGGCACGCACAGCAAATCCACCGACCTGTGGTTTGCCGGCTACAGCAGCGCGGTGACCTGCGTGGTCTGGTCTGGCCTGGACCGCAAGGAAACCGTCTATCCGGATGCCTTCAGCAACCGCGTCGCCCTGCCCATCTGGGCGGATATCATGAATGCTTCGCAGGAGCATTTCGCCGGGGCGGAATTTACCCCACCCGCCGGCATCCAGCAGGTCGAGCTTTGCACCGTCTCCGGAAAACTGGCCACCGACGCCTGCCTGGAACTCCGGCCCGATCCCTCCGACCCTACCCGGAATAAACTTTTCAAAAGCTCCTACCAGGAATACATCCGCGCCGGGTTCCGCATGGCCCTGTCCTGCGATTTCCACAGCAAATCCCAGGAAATCCCGCCGCCCAGCATTAATGAGCCTCCGCTGATTTTCACCCCACCTGGATTCGGCGTTCAAACCGAGACCGAGGAGGCCGTGCCCGTTTCCCTGAAGTCCCCCACCCTTGAGGGCGATGATCCTTACAAAGCCAACTATGGCATCCAGATCGCCAGCGCAGATCCCGCCAAGCCTCCCCGGGCGACCACCGTCAAGGAGGAGCCGGCCACACCCAGCCTTCCTGACCTTCCTGATTTCAAGCCTGGGGCGGATCCCCTGATGCCTCAGCCCGGACGGATTGACATCGTGGAATAATCCGTTCTCCGGGACCACCCGCCCTATCCGCCGGGGCTGCTCAGATCTCCGTTCCAGTCCCGGGATTCCGAATCATTTTTCCCCTGCCGCTTCCCACCCGCGTTATTTCTTCACCCATGTCCCGGGAACTCCTCGTCCTTATTCTGGCCGCCCTCTGCTACCTTGGTGGTTTTGGTTACGCCTTTTATGCGCTTAAAAATGCCAGTTACCGTCCTGGCCGGTGGACGCTGCTGGTGCTCTCCATCGGTTTGGTGCTGCAGACCCTCTTCCTGCGCTGGCGGGGACAAGCCATCGGCGGCTGCCCCATGACGACGCCCTTTGAACTCCTCTCCTTTATCAGTTGGTCCATCGTCGCGCTCTACTTCATCATCGGTCCCGCCTACCGGCTCTCTCTGCTGGGCGTCTTCACCGCCCCGCTCGCCCTCCTCTTCCAAGCCAGCGCCCTCCTCCGGCCGGACGCGCTCGCTGCTGCCGTGCCGAAAACCTCCCACTCCTTCTGGGGCGAGCTGCACGCCGCCCTCGCCCTCGTCTCCTACGGAGCCTTCGCCCTCGCCAGCGCTGCCGGCATCATGTTCCTCCTCCAGGACCGCCAGTTAAAACAACACCGTATCTCCCCTGGGCTCCGCCAGCTCCCTCCCATCCATTACCTCACCCGGGCCATCCGCGGCCTGCTCATCACCGGCACCAGCCTTCTCACCATTGCCATCCTCAGCGCCTACCGCATGGAAAAACAGCCCCACGCCGACAAGCTCACCATCGTCTGGATCGTATGGGGCCTCTACGCCTGCCTGATCGCCTATGAAAGCTGGCGCGGCATGTCCGCCCGCCGCGCCGCGGCCGCTGCCGCCGTTGGCTTCCTCGTTCCTATCGTCAGCCTCTGGTTTGTCAGTGGAAAATAAAGGAAAAGCCCGCTATTTTCCCCGCCCGCCTGCGATCCATCATCCCATCCCTCCTTCATTCCTTCATCTGCCCCATGCTTCTCTGCCTAGGCCTCAGCTACGCCCGCACCCCCGTGGAAATCCGCGAACGCGTTGCCGTGCCAGGCAAAGACCTGCCCGCCGCCGTCCAATCCCTCACCGGCCTTCCGGACATTGATGAGGCCGTCATCATCTCCACCTGCAATCGCATGGAAGTCTATGCTTCCAGCTCTTCCCCCGCCACCGCCGCCGGCCACCTTGATGCCTGGATGCGCGCCCGCTTTGACATCCCCCGCGATGTCGAATTCTTCCAGCACACCCACCAGGACACCGCCCGCCACCTTTACGCCGTCGCCAGCGGCCTCGACTCCATGGTCCTCGGCGAGACCGAAATCTTCGGCCAAATCAAAGACGCCTACGCCGCAGCCCATGCCGCCGGCACCACCTCCCGCGAACTTAACAAACTCTTCCAGGAATCCTTCCGCGTCGGCAAAAACGTCCGCAACAACACCCAAATCCAGCGCGGCTCCACCTCCGTCGGCTCCGTCGCCGTCGAACTCGCCGAAAAAATCTTCGGCGACCTCCGCGATAGCCAGGTCATGCTCCTCGGGGCCGGCGACATGTCCCGCCGCTGCGCCCAAAGCCTCCAATCCCGCGGTGCCAAAGGCATCATTGTCTCCAACCGCAGCCACGACCGCGCCGTCGAACTCGCCGCCGAAATGAACGGCCGCGCCATCACCTTCGACGAGTGGCCCACCCATACCGCGTTAGTGGACGTCATCATCTCCTCCACCGCTGCCCCCCACACCGTCATCCATCCGGAGCAAGTCCTCCCCGCCCTCCGCCGCCGCCGCGGCCGCCCCCTCTTCATCATCGACATCGCCGTCCCCCGGGATGTCGACCCCCGCGTCCACGACATCGAAGGCGTCTACCTCTACGACATCGACGCCCTCGAATCCCTCGCTGGCGAAACCCGCCAGCGCCGCGAAAACGAAATCACCCGCTGCCGCGCCATCATCGAAGAACAAATCCAAGCCAGCTCCCTCTTCCAACCCAGCCGCCAGCCCCTTCCCCTTCCCACCTAGCTATACCGCCAACTCCATTTCGAACCACCCCTCATTCCACGTTCAACGTTTCAACGTTCCACGTTCCACGTTCCACGTTCCACGTTCCACGTTCCACGTTCAACGTTCAACGTTCAACGTTCAACGTTAACACTTCCCCCCTTTTTCCATTTTTCAACTCCCCATGACCGATCTCATCCTAGGCACCCGCGGCAGTGAACTGGCCCTCGCTCAAACCGTCCTCACCACCGCCGCGCTGCAAGCCGCCGACCCTGCCCTCACCGTCCACCGCAGGATCATCAAAACCGCTGGCGACCTGCGTCCCGACCTCCGGCTCGCCGATTTCTCCAAGGGGGCCAGCCCGGTCGTCGACAAGGGCATCTTCACCAAAGAACTCGAAAACGCGCTCCTCGCCGGCACCATCCATGCCGCCGTGCACAGCCTGAAAGACGTTCCCACCCTCCTTGATCCCGGCTTCAAAATCAGCGCCGTCCTCCCGCGCGCGCCCATTGAGGACATCCTCATCTCCAAAACGCCGGGCGGACTCGACGCCTTGCCGCCGGGCAGCACCGTCGCCACCAGCAGCGTGCGCCGGGTGCGTCTTCTGCTGCACCTTCGGCCGGATCTCAAGACCGTGGAAATCCGCGGCAACGTCCCCACCCGCCTGCGTAAAGCGGCGGAAGATCCTGCCATTGATGCCATCATCCTCGCCCGGGCCGGCCTCCACCGCCTCGGCCTGGAGCATGCGGAACTGACGGACTATGCCACGGCCTTATACCAGACCATCCTGGATCCGGAGCACTTCCTCCCTGCGGCCAGCCAAGGAGCAGTCGCGCTGGAAACCTGGCAGGAAACACCCGCCCTCGCCGCCCTTCTCGCTGCCCTGAATCACGCCGAAACCTTCACCCGCATCACCGCCGAGCGCCGTTTTCTCGAACTCCTCCAGGCAGGCTGCCAAACCCCCGTCGGTGTCCACACCTGGGTCACCTCCGGCTACCTCAATCTCAAAGCCCTCGTTTTCCCCGATCACGGCGGGCCACCCCTTGCTGCCGAAACCAGTTCCCCTGTGGAAGACCCCATCGCCGCTGCCCAAACGCTCTTCGAAAACCTGCGCCCCTCCGCCCAATAGAAAAGCCGGTCCGGCCGCATGATCCCGCTGCCCCTGCCAAACTCAATCCAAACCGAACGAGGGCGCGAAGGCACGCGATCCATTGGAAGCGCCGGAAAACCAACGCGAGATGCGGGCCAGCATAAAGAATTGACCTCCGCCCCCAACCTGTCCATGATCCATCAATATTTATGAAAACTGCCGCTTTCCTCCTCGCCCTCTTCTGCCTCACCACCGCTGCTCCCACCCTCCGGGCTGGCAGCTTGTCAGAAATCGTCTCCTCCGCAGGCACCGAATGGATGATGGGGAAATGGACCAGTGAAGACGGCAACATTACCCTTTCCTACACTTGGAAACTCAACAAAAACGCCGTGGCCATGGCTTTCCAAATGGGAGACCGCGAATCCGAAGGCATGAGTGTGCTGAAGCCCGGCTCCGATGAAGTGGTTTATGGTTCTGTGGATAATGAAGGCACCGTTTCCTCCGGAAAATGGGGCGAATTCAATAGCAATCCCACCCTGTTCACCACCACCACCAAGCAGGACGGAACCGCGCGGAAAATGGCCATCGAGCACATCAAAACGGATGCCGGCACCATGACCGTGAAGCTCTACGCCATCGGAGATGACGGCAAGCCGGATGAATCCCAATCCGGTTCTGTTATTTTCAAGAAAAGCCAATAGCCTGAATTTCGCACCGGACCACACCACTGGATGGTCCAGGAACAGGGCATTGCCAGCTTGCCATGACCAGAGCATGGCCATGCCCTGATTTCCAGCTTCCGGGCAGTCCCGCATGTCCGGGGCTATTTAATTGTTTTTTATTTGGCAGGCTTTGGCCAGTTGAGGTGTTGGGCTGGTCAGCTGAGCTGTCCGCCCACGGCTTTCAGGGCATCGACAAGCGCACGCGTGGTGGCGGGAACTTTGCCGCGCTGCCAGAGCAGGATGAATTCCCACCGGGCCTTGGCATCGGAGAGGGGAACAAAGGCGATACCGGGATGGTTGAAGCTCTGGAAGTAATTGGGAAGCAGCGTGACCGCTGACTCGGAAGCTACCTGGGAAAGCACATGGGTGATGCCGTCGGTGATCACGGCAAAACGTGGTTTGAATCCGGCGCTGCGGCAAAGCGTGGTTATCCAGCGGTTCCGGCCCGGCATTTGGTCTTCGTTGATGCCGATGAAGCCGTGTTCCTTGAGATCCCGGATCGAAAGGGTCTGGCGGAAAGCAAGCGGATCAGAGTCCGAAAGCGCAGCGCACACACCCAGAGAGCAGATGGTTGCACTATGAAATTCACCCGCCGCCACCGCACCTTCCTGACCGATGAGGGCAACGTCCAGTTCCCCCGCCTTGAGGGCGTCGATTTGCTCTTTGGGAGACATGTCGTGGAGCAGCAGCTTCAGTCCGGGATGCGCCCTGCGGAACTGGGCAAGTGCGGGCGTGAGCACGGCATTGGCGGCGGAAATCAAGTAACCTACGCGCAGTTCGGAGTTCGATCCCCGCGCCTGTCGTTTCACCCCGGCCAGCGCCGTTTCATATCCGGTGAGCACGGGGCGCATCAATTGGATAAACGTGTGGCCGAGCGCCGTCGGTTTCACGCCGCTGGTTTCGCGCTCAAGGAGGCGACCACCGATCTCCGCTTCCAGGGCTTTCATCTGCCTGCTCAATGCGGGCTGGGTGATGCGCAGGCGGACAGAAGCCCGGCTGACGCTTCCTTCCTCCACCACGGCCAACAAGGCGCGTATGCGATCAATCATGGGCCGAGGGTATGCCGATCCGGCATGGCAGCAACGTCAAAGTGGCATTACCCGCAGGTCGTCCTGTGCCGCACCGTGCAGCTCCATGAACGCACCAAATCTCACACAACATCCTCCCCGCAGCCCCCGCGTCCGCCTCGGCGGTTACACCATCCTGCCACGCCTGCTGGACAAGGCCCGCGCCGTCATCGCCGGCACCGCTGGAGAATACAAATACAACAACCCCAACGACGGGCACTTCTTCCGCTTTACCGGCCTCTCCCCCGAAACCCTCATGGAGCAGGTCAAAACCGGAGTTGGCGATTGGGACATGCTGCTCTGGGTCAACGCAAATGCACCGCTCAAGCGCACGACTTTGGAAATCAACCAATGGTCCGACTGGACGGAAACCGTATCCTTCAACGATGTTGAAATGCGTGAGTGGTTCACCGATCAGATCAAACGCCTCAACCCCGCCCGCGAAGACCTGCGCGGCACCTTCGATTACCTCGACCTTGATGACTATGTCAGCTTCGGCGGCACCGCCTGATCCAGCAGATTTCACCCAAATCCTTCTCCATGAACCCGCGCCCACCACTCCCGCCTTTCACCGAAGAGTCGGCCACTAAAAAAGTCCAAGCGGCAGAGGACGCCTGGAACAGCCGCGATCCAGAACGGGTCTCGCTCGCCTACACCGGGGACACCGAATGGCGTAACCGCGAGGTATTTCTCCATGGCCGCGCGGAGGTCGTCGAATTCCTCAAAAACAAGTGGGTGCGGGAGCAGGACTACCGCCTTAAGAAGACACTCTGGGCCTTCACCGGCAATCGCATTGCCGTGCGCTTCGAATACGAATGGCACGATGCCAACGGCCAGTGGTGGCGCAGTCATGGCAATGAGAACTGGGAGTTCGACGAGCACGGCTACATGGCCCGCCGCTTCGCCAGCATCAATGATCAGAAGATCTCCGAAGCTGAGCGCAAACTCCGCTGGGAGCGCGTCTGAAAAACTTCCGTGCTATCTCCAACCCACCCACCCCCATGGCTGATCGATTCATGCACACTGTTCTCACGCCCGCCGTCCTCGACGCCGAGCGCCACTACTATGGCCGGGCGTATCCTACCACTCCCGAAGCTCCTGAATCCGAGCCCCTGGGGGACCAGGAAATCGAGTTCATCGAAAGCCGTGACAGCTTTTATTTCGCCACTATCACGGAAAACGGCTGGCCCTACCTGCAGCACCGCGGTGGCCCCTGCGGTTTTATCCGGGTGCTCGGCCCACATCAGATTGGCTTTGCCGACTACGGCGGCAACCGCCAGTTGATCAGCGCCGGGAGCATTTCCAGGCAGGATCGCGTCGCCCTCTTCATGATGGACTATCCAAACCGTGAACGCGTCAAACTACTCGGCCACGCCAAAGTCCATGATGCACGGGAACACCCCGAACTCGCCGAAAAAGTCACTCCCCCCGGTGGCCACGGCGCCAAGGTCGAGCGCATCTTCATCATCGACATCCTCAGCTACGACTGGAACTGCCCCAAGTTCATTACCCCACGATTCACTGCCGCTGAAATCAAAGCCACCACCGCTCCGTTGCAGCAGCGCATCGCTGACCTTGAGGCGAAGATAGCAGCATTGGGTGGCACCCCTTGATCCTTTACCGGCGCGGAGCCTCCCCGACCAGCGGCTGGGTGCTGCGCAGGTAGGCGAAGAGGTCGCGGGTCTGTTGTTCTGTCAGGGCATCCAGCAGGCCTTCCGGCATGAGGGAAATGCCGGCGGGCTTGAGTTCAGCCATATCCGCGCGGGGGAGGGTGAGATTCTGGTTATCAAGGCCCCGCAGCACGATGGTGTGTTCGTCCTGCTCCATCAGGAATCCAGTCAGGGAGCGTCCGTCCCTCGTTTCCACGGAATAATTTTCAAAGCCCTCACGGATTTCCGCATTGGGATTCACCGTGGCGAGGAGCATGGATTCCAGATCCGTGCGGTCATGCACCGTGAGATCCGGGCCGATCTGACCGCCCTGGCCAAAGAGCCGGTGACAGGCGCTGCAGGTGTTTTGAAAAAGGGTCCGGCCTTGATAGGGATCACCCGTTCCACCCCGGATCACACCCGCCAGTTGATGGATCCGCTTTTCCATTTCCTCTGTGGTCGGTTTCCCGGTGTTGGGCCAGGTCTTTTCCAGCAGGGCCAGCAGCTCCGGGTCCCGGTGCTGCTTTAGTTTCCTGACAATATTCAGGGGAACGGTCTCCGGGTTGACGCCGATGCCCGCCCAGGTGCTGCCTTTACGGTTGATGGCCTGGGCAAATTGCCGCGCCCACTCCGGGCGGCTGGCCAGCAGGGTCTGGGCGACCGGCAGGGATTCGCGGCCCAGCGCGGCATACACATTCAGCACCACCCCGGCGATGGCTGGATCATCGTAGTTCTGAAAGGCGGAGAGGATCGCCTTTTGCAGGCCGTCATCCTTTACTTCGCCCATGCAGGCCTTGATCAGGGCGGCCACGGCACCGGGGATCCTGACTTCACTCAGGACCCCGAGAAACTCCAGCCGCTCCTCCCGGGCTGCGGTCTCGTCGGTCACGGCGCGGATGGCTTTGCGGATCGCCCGGGGGTCTCCCTGCCGCAGAGCAAAAGCCGCCGAACCCACCCCATGCCGCGCCATGGCGCTCACCAGAGCATCCGGCAAACCGGCCAGGGTGCGGCCTTTGTAGGCGGCCTCAAAACCCACCATCAGCCGCTGGCTGTCTTCTGCGGTGGGAGACCGTTCGAAAAGCCCCGCACAGGCCAGCAGGTCACGCCGCGACCCTGACAGGGCAAAGCGCCGCGCGGTGCGCTCGGTCAGATGCCTCTGCACCATGGGAAGCTGCCAGAAGGCCGGATCCGCAAAGAGCTGCAGCACTTCGTCAGGATGCTGCGCGCACTGGGCTTCAACCGCCCACCAGAGCAGCAGCGGCATCCGGTTGTCCGCCACATCCCCGGCATGCCGGGCCAGGCCTTTCACGATAGCCAGGCCCTCACGTGCCGGGAGGCGTTGGGCAGTCGCAGCCACTTGATTCCGCACTTCCAGATTGGTTTCCGCAATGGCCAGGTCGGCAAGTTTGGTGGCGATCCCCGCCGATACCGGGGGCACATCCCCAGCCAGCCTCACTGTCCACAGGCGCACAAAGGGATCCGCATGATCCAGCGCTTTCAGCATTTCTGCTTCCGTCAGGCCGCCGCCAAGGTGCAGCGCCCAGAGGCTCTCCAGGGCAATCTGGCCGGTGCTGCCACTCAGCCTGGCGCTCAGCGCGGGATTGAGCGCAGCATCCGGGTGATCGGCCAGAAGCCGCAGCGCCGTCTGCCGGACCCAGCGGTTGGGATGCGACAGTTGCTCCAGCAATGGGGGGCCCGTGAGTTTGGTCAGATCCTCCGGCTTTTTGGCGCGGCTGTCTTTGCCCCGGAGCCGGTAAATCCGGCCGTTGCTGGTGTCGATTTTCCCTTCGTGATTCCGGTAGTGATTCACCTGCTGGTCATACCAGTCACAGACATAGACCGCGCCTTCCGGCCCTACCTTGATATCCACCGGCCGGAACCAGCGGTCCCCGCTGGTGACCGGACGCGCCAGATCATGCGTGCGGAAGGAGGAGCCGTCAGGAGCGATCTCGCTTTCCACGATGCGGCCCTGCAGCGGCTCCACGCCGAACAGCTTGCCCTGATAGCGCGCCGGCAGGGCCCCGTGGTCGTAGATGATAAAATTGTGGGTGAAGCGCGCCACCGCATCGTGTGGCATCGCGGGAAAATAACCAAAAGCATGGGGATTGGAAAGTGGCCCGTGTTTCTCAAATCCTTTCTGCAAATACGCGCCCTGCAGGTAGTGAAACCCCCGGGTATCGCCGCCATTGTGCCCGGAAAAAATCCTTCCCTTACTATCAATTTCGCAGCCAAAAGCATTTCCGCCCCCCTCCGAAAACACCTCGTATATCCGCCGTTCGGGGTGGTAGCGCCAGATGTTCTGGCCCTGGGAAAAAATGGGTTTGGCATGCTTCGGTTTTCCATCCGCTCCGGTCACCAGGATGTTCGCCGTGACGGTGCTGCCCTGTGCTCCGTAGAGCCAGCCATCAGGGCCCCAGCGCAGGGAATTGGCCACACTGTGGGTGTCCTCCAGACCAAATCCAGCGAGGCGCACCTCAGGATCGCCATCCGGCACGTCATCCTGATTCGCGTCAGGATAGAAGAGCAAATAGGGTGGATTCAACACCCAGATGCCGCCCCGTCCGTGCTCCAGGGAAGTCGCGATATTCAGTCCATCGACAAAGGTTTTGTGGCTATCGAATACGCCATCGCCATCCGTATCCCCGTGAATGGAAATCCGGTCCGCGCCTTTGAAGTGATGCGGCGGTGGCGGCGGCACGCGGTCATAAACCGAGCGCCACACGCTGTCATGGCTGATCATCTTCAAGCCCGCCGGTGCCGGATACTGGCGGTATTCCACCACCCACAAGCGGCCACGGGCGTCGAAGTTGAGAAACACCGGCTGCGTGATCAAAGGCTCAGCCAGGACCTGTTCCCAGACCAGATCATCCGCCACCTGGAATTTTGTTAGAGCCTCCCTGGGCGGAAGCGCGGGGGCATTCGCCTCCTGCGGCAAATCCGCCACCGGCAGAGCCGGGGATTCGCGGGTTGCCACTGGTCCACCAGCATGTTTCGCCACCGCTTCATCAGCAGAAACCGGCACCAGCAACGCCAGCAACCCCATGGGAATCATGGGAATAGTATTTTTTATCGAAGAAAATCTCATGGGGGATTCTGTTGTTGAATGGCGATACGGACGCAGCGCCACCACCGCTGCTTTCAGCAATGATCCTCTTGATACGCAGGTTTACCCCGGCGCTTTTCTTCAGGAGTAAAGGCCCCGATTGGGCCCGGGACAGCACTTTTGCGGTTGGTCCTGACGGAAAGTCCAGGAAGCAGCCCCGGGTGGGCCACTGGAGGCGATGGAGGGAGTGCTGGTATTGGCCTGACACAAAAGACGCCGCGCGGCAGGAGGCCGCGCGGCGTGAAATCAAACCAAAAATCCAGAAATTATTTCGGAGCTTCGGAGCTTTTCAGCGTCATGCCATCCGGCCAGACAGCACCGGCGGCGACCCATTTTTTGAGCAGTTCAATTTGGGCGGCATCCGGGCGGGGGGCTTTGCCTTCGGGGGGCATGGCCTCGTCTTCGGCGGGGGCGAGGAGGAGGACCTTGATGAGAGCGCTTTCGTCCGGCTTGCCTGCGACGATAAGCTTGGTGTCCTTGCCGCCTTTCATCGCCAATTCCCTGGTGTCCATGCGGAGCTTGCCTTTGGCTTTGGCTTCGCAGTGGCATTTCAGGCAGGAGGCCTCCAGGATCGGGGCGATGTCCTTTTTGAAATCAGGATCCTGAGCGCGGGCCGCACAGGTCAGGGTAGCGATTGTAAGAAAAGAAAGGGCTAATTTCATGGGATAGAGTTTAGGATGGGGTGCTGACGCGGGAACCACCGAACCGGCGGGCGATGGGGTTTGCGCGGGCGGTGAACTCATTAGCGGAGCATGCCCCATGAAGCAAGTCCGGGGATGCGGATTTCGTGGGTGTGCTGAACGGCGGTGTATCCCAGGGCCCAGCGCCTCCCATGCCTCCAAGCCGGCCTTCCGGGTAGTTCGTTATCGGCTGCAAAAACCAGAAAATTCAGACACCTTCATTTGAGGGGGTTGTTTTAAGTCAAAACCAGACTGCAATTTCACCATAATCACTAAAAATACCATTATAAAAGTAATTCTGACTTGCCCTTCTGGTTTTGGCCGCCCTTCCTGCTTCCGCCAGCGGCTCCGCACCTTCCGCCCGGGGGCCGATCCCGGGGTGCACCTGATTTTTATCAGCCCCATGGTTCGCGTCACCCCGGACCTTTTCGCCACGGAGAGCAGCCGCCTGGCCGGCCGCTTTCACGATCGCTGCACCGGCCAACCAGCCCCCGGCAAGGACCTGTTGGCCATTCAGCCCTGGGCGGGAGTGGGAGCGGGAGCGGGAGCGGGATTCCCCGGAAAAAAGAGGCCTTCAACCTCCGCTGGAATCACAGGGCTTTTTGCATCAGGCTTCGGGCAGCATGCATCCTGTCATTTCCCTTTGCCGCGAGTTGGTCTCCATCCCCAGTGTAAATCCGGATGGCGATCCCGGCACGCCACATACCGGAGAAAAAGCCTGCGCCGGATTCGCTGGAGCCTTTTTGGAAAATCTGGGGGCCAAAGTAACCTACCAGGAAGTGCTCCCCGGACGTCCGAATGTGATCGGCCGCTTTCCCACCAACCCCGCCCCTGACGGGAAACGCAAACCGCGCCTGTTGCTCGCTCCGCACACGGATACCGTAAGTGTTGCCGGTATGACCATCGACCCTTTCGCCGCCGAAATCCGCGGAGGCCGCCTCTATGGGCGGGGGGCCTGCGATACCAAAGGCACCATGGCTGCCATGCTCACCGCCCTGCAGGAAATCGGCAGCCGCATCCCGGATCTCGGTGCCGAAATCACCTTTGTCGGCTTCATGGGCGAAGAAACCGGCCAGTGGGGCTCCCGCGACTTTGCGGCGAGGGAACCGGACTACGATTTTGCCCTGATCGGCGAACCCACCGAATGCGCCGTGGTGCACACGCACAAAGGATCCTACTGGTGCAGTCTGAGCACCACCGGCAAGGCCGCCCACGGAGCGCGCCCTGAGCTGGGGGAAAATGCCATCCTGAAAATGCAGCCGGTCATCTCCGCACTCTATCAGGATTTTCTGCCGCTCCTTACCGCAACGGAATTCCGCCATCCTGTCCTCGGTGACAGCACGCTCAACCTGGGCACTATCCGGGGCGGCAGCCGCACCAATATCGTGCCGGACCACTGCAGCATCCAGCTCGACATCCGTTTCACCCCAGCAGTGCACCGGCACGGTATTGCCAGGATGCTGCAGGATTTCCTCACCGCCCATCGGCTCCCGGCCACCATCCTTACAGAAAAAGACGCCATCTGTGCCCCCCTCGATACCCCGGCGGATAACCCCTTCGTCCAGCAACTCGCCGCCTGCGGCCAGGGCCTCACCGGGGCCCCATGGTTTTGCGATGCCGCCTGGCTGGCCGCCGCCGGCATCCCCGCCGTCGCCGCCGGCCCAGGCTCCATCGCCCAGGCCCACACCGCCGACGAATGGGTCTCCCTCGACGAACTGGAACGCGGCGTGAAATTCTACCGGGATTTTCTCGAAGGAATCCAAGCGGCCGGTGCCCGCCCTGATTTGGCGGAGCCCCACAGGAAACTCATCTGAACCGAAGGAAATTCCCAAGGGAAAAGTGCCGTCGATTCTGCATTGAGGGATCAAATGCCATATTCCATTTGTGAAAACGATACCGGTTCCAGGGAAGCGGCTTTCAGGAATTGGCTCTGGATCCCAGGTTTTTCGGACGTTGGCACCATCAGCGCCCGGCGCTGGCGGGGGCTTGCTGGAAGAGCGGAAGGGATTTGGTGGCGGATTTGTAGACGCCCCAACCGAGGGGCAGGATGACGGCCAGCCAGAAGACCATGGCTTTGATCGGGGAGGATTTCATGGGAGGTGGTATTTGGCCGCAACGGGACGGACCAGCAGGTTGGCGATCAAGCCTGCAATGAGGAGGCCGGCCATGAGGTGCAGGGTGAAGTTATAGCTTTCGGCGGGTGGGATGCCGGCGGCTTTTTTGGCAGCGGAAATGCGGTCGACCAGCTGGGGTCCAATCACGGCGGCCATGCTCCAGGCGGTGATGAGACGGCCGTGGATGGCTCCCACCTGATAGCTGCCGAAGAGATCGCGCAGATAGGCGGGGATGGTGGAAAATCCGCCGCCATACATTGAAATGATGATGCCGGTGACGAGGACGAAGAGGCTGAGATTTCCCTGCTGCTGCGTCCAGGGCACCAGCAGGTAAAGGGCGGTGCCGAGCAGGAAATACAGACAGTAAATCCCCTTCCGGCCGGTGTAGTCCGAAATGGAGGACCAGAGGAAGCGGCCGCCCAGATTGAAGAGCGAGAGCAATCCAACATAGCCGGCAGCAGCAGCCGGGGTGACCTTGAACATGTCCTGGATCATCGGCGAGGCTTGGCCGAGGATGCCGATGCCGGCCGTGACATTGAAACAAAGCACGAGCCAGAGCAGCCAGAACTGGGGCGTTTTCCAAGCGGTGTCCACGGACACGCGGAGGCTGGCATTGGCGGTGGATTTTTGGAGACTGGCGGTGGAGGCCCCGGCCGGTTTCCAATCAGCGGCGGGCACCCGGATAATGATCGCGGCAAAGGCCATGAAGAGCGCGTAAAGTCCGGCCATGGTGAGGAGGGCTTCAATGGCTCCCACGCTGGTGGGACTGCTGAAGTGTTTCATCAGTTCTTCCGCGAGGGGGGCACCGATCAGGGCCCCGCCCCCAAAGCCCATGATCGCCATGCCGGTGGCCATGCCAGGCCGGTCCGGAAACCATTTCACGAGAGTGGAGACCGGCGCGATATAACCTAAACCCAGACCGATGCCGCCGAGCAGTCCATAACCAAGATAAAGGAGCCAAATGCTATGGATCTGCACCGCGAGGGCGGATAGAGCGAGGCCGCCGCAGAAGCAGCCAAGGCTGGCCAGAATGACCTTCCGCGGCCCACTCCGCTCGACCCATTTTCCGAAAAAGGCGGCAGACAAGCCCAGCAGGACGAGCGCGATGGAATAGGCGACGCCGACCTGGACTTCACTCCAGTCACCAGGCCCCGGCGCGGTGATGCCCAGAGCTTTGGCGAGCGGTTTTTTAAAGACACTGAAGCCATAGACCTGCCCGATACACATGTGGGCGGCAATGGCGGCAGGCGGGACCAGCCACCGGTTGAAGCCCGGCGGGGCAATGGTGGCGTCGCGGTCGAGGAAGGACATGTCAGGAAGGTTTATTTGGGCGGCAGGGCAGGGTTGGCCGGCTTGGCATCGGCCTCGCCCAGTTTGAGGGTGGGCGCTTTGGCGTCGGCGGAGACTTCCAGGGCGATCCAGTGACCGTTCATGGCGTGGGCGGGAAAACCGCAGGCGAGGGCGTAGTCGCCCGCTTCATCGGCGGTGAAAGTGAAGCTGCTTTTGGCATAGGACAGGCCTTTCAAATGCTCAGGAACGGCCCCGCCCTTGAAGTAGGGCTCCGGCACCTGGAGCTTTTTCAGCGAATCCTCTTCAATCACCAGCAGGCTGTGCGGCACGGGGCTGGGATTGATGAAGGTGACGTTGACCGTCCAATCTTTAGGGATGGTGTAGAGGGCTCCGCCTTTGGCATAACCGTTAAAGTTCATGCCGTAGTTTTCGTCGTTGAACACCGCGATCACGGTGAGGTCGACGCTGTTGGGCTTGGCCCCCAGCCGGAGGAAATCGGCTGCGGTGAGTCCTTCGATCAATTCCATTTTCCGCCCGGCGCTGGCGGTGGCGGTATCCGCGTGGTGCTCATGACCGGCGGCTGGTGCGGCTGGGGCGGCAGCAGGTGTTGCGGGAGCCGCCGGGGTGGCGGGAAGGGGTTCTCCAGCGGGCAGGCTGGCCGGGATGAGGAAGGCCAGGGCGGCACATCGGAGACGGATCATAGCAGGAAAGGGAAGGGGGGAAGCCGGGCGGTGCGGAGCCGCACCGCCCGGCGGAGGACAACGGTTATTTCTTCTGAAGCGGCGCGGTGACGGCACCAGCGGGGACTTTGTCAGCAGGCACCAGTTTCCAGAGGGCACCACGTTCCGAAGTGTAAGGATCCACGGGGCCGCCATAGTTGGCGCTGGCGTGGGTCATGTAGATATTGCCGGCCTCATCCTCGCCGCCGCTGGTGGGGCGGATAGGGGTGTCCAGATCGAGCAGTTCCTGCATCTGCCAGGTTCCGGCAGCGTTTTTTTGCAGGCCCCAGACCTTGCCCGTGCCCCAGTCGCTGGCGAAATAAATCCCATCCAAAGCGGGATACTCCGTGCCCCGGTAGATGCCGAGTCCGGTGACGCAGATACCCTGATCAACGTGGCTGTATTCGGCAATCGGCAGCACGCCGACGCGGGGGTTGGTTTTTTCGTCTTCGATCGGGAAGGTGTGGCTGCCGCACATGAACTTCCAGCCATAGTTCTCGCCGCCTTTGCTGACAGCGGGTTGCACGTTGATTTCCTCCCAGTGGTTTTGGCCGATGTCGGCAATGAAGAGGTCGCCCGTCTTGCGGTCGAAGGAGAAGGTCCAGGGATTCCGGATGCCGTAGGCCCAGATTTCAGGACGGGCTTTCGGGTGGATCTGGGAGAATTGTTTTTCGCTGACGCCGAAGAGCGTCATCTGCTGGAGAGGCGTCAGGAAGGGATTGTCTTTCGGGATGGAGTAGGCGCGGTCCGGTGTGGAGTTTTCCACATCGATCCGCAGCATCTTGCCCAGGAGCAGATTGAGATCCTGACCGGCGCTGAGCACATCCCCTTCCCAGCCGCCATCGCCCACGCCCACGTAGAGGTAGCCATCCGGCCCGAATTTCATTTTGCCGCCGTGGTGATTGCAGTAGGGGAAGTCGATCTGCATGATCACCTTGGCGCTGTCCATGTCCGCTTTGTCAGGATTTTTGGCGGAAACCTTGTATTGCACCAGCAGGGTGGCCCCATTGAACCATAGATCGGAATAGGAAATGTAGAACAGGCCGTTTTCCTTGAATTTCGGGTGGAACTCGATGGCGAAGAGCCCCTGCTCGAGGAAGGAACTGAGGGTTTTGTCCTTGATATCGAGGAAGGGTTTTTCCAGGAGCTTGCCGTCTTTGACGATCCGGACGACGCCGGGGCGCTCGCAGACAAACAGGCGGCCGGAGCCGTCTTTCGGAGCAGTGACGTCGACGGGATCCACCAGGCCATCGGCGATTTTCACAAAGGAAACCGCAGGCGCGGCGGGCAGTTTGCCCCCGGGCTGGGCGACGGCAGCGGATTCCGCCCGGAGCGGCAGGGGCGTTGCCAGGGCACAGGCGGCAAGCAGAAGAACAGGTGTTTTCATGGGATGGAGTGGGTGTCGGTTGTCGGATAAGGCACCGGGTGCACGGACGCATCCCGGCAATAATTCAGCGATCTAAGCAGGAGCCCCTGAATCCAACAAGATTTATGAAGGAATTTTTAAGCCACATCGGGACAGCGCACCCCACTCCGGGAAACCGGCCCTCACGGACCTGATCGTAAAAGTATCATTGCCCGGCGTGCGATCGTCTATTCATGGAACGGAACACAGCCGTAACGGCTGTGCTGGGTTGCTGGCGTCCCGCCAGCAGGAGCTTACAGCGGTCAGGATAACCGCCAGCCAGCACCGGCGGGACGCCCGTGTTCCACTGGTGGCCTCGGATGCTGCATGAATTCCCGGTCGCACCCCATTGCCCGTGTGCTCCGGCATTTGGCTGGGACCGGATCAATCAGGGTTTCTGAAAGGCGATGAGATCACCCGCCGGGGTGGGACCGGGTGCGAAGCGGCGTCCATCCATTCACGGCCGGGAAAACAGCCTGCGGAATAAACTGGCGAGCCCTGCTTTGTCCAGCTGGTGATTGGCGATGTCGATCATGGCTTTGTGGAGGATTTCAGGATCGGCACTGGTATCGATCCCAAATTGCTCCAGGAAGATTAGAGCGGAGCCGAGAGCAGTGCGTTTGTTTCCATCCAGAAATGCCTGGGATTCGGCAAGATGGTAAGCATAGGCGGCTGCGATACCATAGATGTCAGCCTGGGCATAATAGAAATCATTCATCGGCTGCATGGCGGCGGCTTCGAATCCACCTGGGTTCCGCAGACCATCCATACCGCCATGTTCCTCCAGCGAGCGCCGGTGGATGAGCAGAATTTTATCCAAAGACAGGAAAGGAATCTCCATCGCCGGATAAGCTATTGAGCGAGGCGATGGAGGACTTCCTGGTGTTTACGAAAAACCGCGTTGCTGGCATCTTCGAAGGAAACCACCACAGGTGGGAAGCCTGGGACAGGCCCTCCAACAGGCTCTATTTCCTGCAGCAAGTCCTGAATTTCCTGACGGTCTTCCGGACTCATTTCCCGGATGGCATGTTTGATTTCCAATATACTCATGACGTGTCATCCTACTTGATTTGGAATTTTTCTCAAGTCCCGTCATAGGGGAATTTTTTACTCTTTCCCCGCCTCTGCGAAGGCTGGATCAGTCAGGGCTTTGAGAAAGGCGATGAGGTCGGTTTTGTTTTCCGGGGTCAGGGGGATGCCGCCGCCGGGGTGTTTGGCGAGGTTGGGGTCGAGGTTGGCGGAGGGCTTGACGCCGTTGGTGTAGTGATCCAGGACGGCTTCCAGGGTGGGGAAGCGGCCATCGTGCATGTAGGGCGCGGTGAGGGCGGTATTGCGCAGGCTGGGGGTGGAAAAGCGGCCGCGGTCGCCCGGCAGGCCGGTGACGGTTTCGCGGCCCAGGTCGGTGAAGGTGGCGTCGAGGCCGTTGTTATGAAATTGATGATCGCTGAAATCAGCCCCGCCGTGGCAGTGGAAGCAGTCCGCGCCCTGGCGGCCGGAGCGGGGTTCGTATTCCATGAAGAAGAGTTCGAAGCCGCGCTTTTCAGAATCGGTGAGGCTGCCTTCCCCATTCATGGCGCGGTCGAATTTGGAATCATGGCTAACAATGGAAAGAAGAAAGTTTTCCAAGGCGAGGGCGATCCGCTCCGGCGTGATCGTGGCGGGGGAAAAGGCTTTGGCGAAGAGCGCGGGGTATTCCGGGTGCTGGGTGAGTTTGGCCGCGAGTGCGGCCGGGTCCTGGTCCATCTCGCGGTGGTCGGCGATGGGCTGCAGCACTTGCTGGCGCAGGGTGGGGGCGCGGCCATCCCAGAAGTAAGGGGCCTTCCACGCCAGATTGAAGAGGGGCATGCTGTGGCGGGGAGGATGGGCGCCGGCGACTCCCTCACTGATTTTTTCCGGGTCGGAAAAGGCGGCGGCGACCTGATGGCAGGAGGCACAGGAGATGCTGCCATCGCGGGACAGGAGGGGATCAAAAAAGAGGCGTTCGCCGAGTTCGACCCGGGCGGTCAGGAGTGGATTGTCCGGAGGCAGGGCCGGGATGGGAAAACGCCGGCTCATGGTGAAGGGCCATGGTGTGGCATCCACAGGGAGATCGATCGGGGCTGGCCGCAAGGAGGGAGGAGGGCTGGCCAGGGGGTGCTGATTTTCCTGCGCAGAGACGATCTGAAAGGCACGGGGCAGGGCGCTGCGCAGGGCGGCGGCGATGGGGTCGCCGGAGGAGGAGTGGGTGGAGTTTCCGGCTTCGCGCGGGGTGTTGGGGGATTGCAGGAGCGGGGCGGGGTCGAAAGTAGTCAGGATAGTGGCATGGTCTTTCAGCGTGAGCGCGATGGGGAGGGTGATGGCGGTGCGGTTTTCATCGCGGGCAAAGTGCCAGGAATAGCCTTCGGGACTGGCATCGGCGTGACGCCAGAGTCCTTCGAGGGCCATGAAAATGTAGCCGCCCTGCCAGGACCAGTGGAGGCCGTTGAGATTCGGATTGAGCGGATGGCTGGCGGGGATTTTGGCAGGATCAGCAGCATTGGCGGCGGCGTCCGGGCCGAGGTGGAAGCGTAGAGCCTGGTAGGTGCCGGCGGGGATGTCAGGGAGCGTCCAGGAGCTGCGGTGCGCGGCGGCATCCATCCAGGCATTGCTGCCGGGAAATTCCAGCCAGGTGCCATCCGCCTGCTGGAGGGCAAATCCGCTAACGAGATAGCTGAGGCGGGTGACGGAATAGGTGTCGCTGCCGGGAGTGGAGTAGCGCAGGGAATCCAGCCGCAGAGGCTCGCCATGGAAGATGGGGTTGATGACGAGTTCCAACTGCGCGCCTTGGACCGCAGTCCCCGCGAGCAGGGCCGCTGCGGGCAGCAGGATGGAAAGGGAACGGGACATTTTTTTCCGTAAAGGATATGCGGGTGGATTCAGTTGAAAGTGAAGGTGCCAGCCATCGTGTAGGTGGGCGCGGGCGCGCCGAAGGTGACAACGATGGTTTGCGCTCCTGCGGAAGCACCTGACGGAATGATGAAGGTGGCCCGCGCCGTGGCGGCGGAGGGGCGGGAGAGGCTGGCGCCAGTGATGCCAGCCAGGGTGATGCTGGAGGGCAGAACCCCCACGGGAGGAGCCGGAGGGTTGGTGGGAAGGGTGATCGTGATCGTCACGGTGGTGCCGCGGGCCGCACTGCCTCCGGGAGCCACCGCAGTGGATCCCGTGCCGCCAGTGCCGCCGGTGGTATAGTCGAATCCATTCGCGTCAAAAGTGGCGAGGGCGGTGCGGCTGATGCGGTAAAAGCGGCGTGGGGTGGTGCTGGCAATGCCGGTTTCCACGAAGCTGGCGGTGTCCGCCGTGGCGGTGACAGCAGGGGTAAGATCCGGCCACGTGGTTAGATCGGTGGAGGATTCGACCAGATAAGTGCCTCCTTCAATCGCACTCCAGTTGAGGGTGACGTTGCCATTGCTGCGGTTCAGATTGATCGAGGTATCGCCAATGGTGAAGTTAGGGCCGCCGTTGAATTGGGTGGTGGTGGTTTCGGCGATGGTGGTGACATTGCCGCCGGTGGGGCTTCCGTAATATTGGCGGCCGGTCGTGTAAGGATAGGCGGGGGAACCATCGGCATTGAGGGTGGTGAAGTAGGCCCAGGTGCCGGCAGGGTATTCCGGGGTAACGCAGAAGCGGACGTTTTGTTCGTTGAGATCAAAGTCCGTGCCCAATTGGTATTTCGTGGAGGGGGCAGTTTTGGTGAGGTCGCCGAGGTAGTCGAAATCTTCGATATAGTGGCCGGGGGCGTAGGTGGCACTGACGGTAGGGCCATTTTTAAAAGTGACCGTCTGCACCCGGCTGGCCCAGGCGGGCAGGGTGGTGCGGCCGCTCGTGTTCAGGTTGATGGCCCCAATGCCGTAGGTGCCATTGCGCAGGACAAAGCCGGAGACCATGCGCCGGATGCCGCTGGCGGCATCCATGGGAGAGGCGTAGCCATAGGGGCCGTAAATGGGCAGGCCGTCTGCGGCCCAACCCACAATCGGCGAGTGTTTGGCAAGAGGGGTGGTGCTTTCGGTATAACGGTTGGTCACCGCGTTATAGTCCACGTGGTCGCCCAGCTGCCAGCGCAGGGCGATGGGCTGGGCGTGATAGTGATAGTTGCTCCCGGCCTGGTGCGCGAGGGCGGGATCGAAGGTGACGCCTTCATTGTGCCAGCCGTCGCGGTTCCACACGCCATCGCCGGTGAGGCCATTGACCGGCGTGGCATCGGAGGAGCTGGCGCTCACGTAGGAAAACGCATCGCGGCTGTCGAAGAGGGAGACGCCATTGACCATGATGCCGGTGGCTCCGAGACCGGTCAGGGTTTTGTTGGCAGGGATGGCCGGAGAGCGGGGCAGCCGGTAGAGTTTGGCATTATTGGCGGGGAAGTTGGGGAAGTTCATGGTCCTGGCAGCATTGAGAAACCACGGACCCATGAGGTGTCCGGCCAGGCCGGTGGCGCGGATGTAAACCCAGCTGGTGGAGGAGACGACTTTGCTGATTCCGGCGTAAGTGGGGGAACTCTGGGTGCCCTGTCCGCGGCTCCAGGTGGTGGAAGGAGTGCGGGCCGTTTCCGCAGCGGTGGATGGGTAGAGACGCGCATATTGGTCGGAATCTGTCGTCAGCCATGAGGTCAGCTGTGGGTCCGCCGGGGCCTTTCCGGGGGCGCACAGGAGGGAGGCAACAAGGAGGAGGGCCGGGGATAGAGAGCGTGTATTCATGCCACACCCGTAAAGCGGCGACCTGAAGCTGAGGTGAAGAATGGGCCATGGATGGGAATTTTTTGACCCGGGAGAAGCCTCATCCCCGTCGCCGGGATCTGTTGCTGCGCAGTTTATATCAAAAACGATTTTCTTCCTATGATGCAAAAAAAATCAATCATAGGAAGAAAATCCAGCCCGGCTCAATTAAGTCAGGCGAGCTGAGGATCCTGAAAAAATAACCGCTGCGCTCCACTTCACGGGAAACCGGGCCGTCGCTGACCAGCACCCGCTGGATGGTGTGGCGGGGATATTCGGCCTGCAGCAGCAGGGCTTTGCGTTCCACTTCGGCGATGACCGCTTTGCCCAGAGGCGCGGTCTGACGGGGGCCAGGAATTCCATTCCGGGCTGTTTTGACAGAAAGTTTAAATCAAAATATCCGTCCCCTGCGTCATCGTGCAGAAGTAAACATCCATTCTCCCAACATCGCCCCGCCTGATGCCCCCGACCCGTGAAATCCTGATCCGTCTGCACACCAGCAGTGCGGCGGGCGTGTTCCGGTTTTTGCGCTCGATGGGGCTGGAACCGCCGCTGAAAATGATAGACGCCGGGTCAATCGCAGGCTTACTGGGCGGTTTTGGTCTTGATGTCGTCCATGACTTTGTAGGGCCCCACATATTTCGTGCCCTCGTAGCTGTCTGAAACCACGTTGCCTTCCGCATCCACCAGAACCAGACAGGGAATCCCGTTTCCACTGAACTCCTGAACCTTTTTCAAGCGGTCGAGGTGACGGAAGGATATGGCCGGCCAGGGCATTTTGTCCTCGGCCATATATTCCTCCATAGCATTTTCATCGTTATCCCGGCTGACAAAGATAACTTCGAATTCCTTCTTCTTGCCTTCGCTGGCATTGTAGAATTCCACCAGCTTCGGGGTGAATGCTTTGCAGGGACCGCACCAGGACGCAGAGAAGTAGAAGGCGTAAAACTTTGGCTCGGCAGCCATCTCATACTTACCAACTTTTTTGCCATTCACGGCTACCAGCTTGCCTTTCAGCATATCGCCAAAGATGGATTTCGTGGCGGCGGCTTCCGGTTTTGCAGCCGGAGCTGGAGCCGCCGCCGTTGCTGCTTTGGCCTGATTTTTGACAAAGGTCTGGTCCGCTGGGCTCAACTGGTCCAGCGCGACATCGTAGGTTTTCCCCCCGTTCATTTTAAGGACCACCACTTTACTGCCCTCATCCCCCTTCACCTCCACAAAGTCTGCCTGGATCTTTTTTCCAGAAGCATTGGTCCATTCACGGGCGATTCCGGGCAGGGCGGTGAAACCGATGATCAAGGCGAGCAGAGGAGTTTTCATGGTGACCCCATCTTTAACCTGGAAAATACCCTGCTCAACTCTTTATTTTCCATCACAGAGGTCCGATAACTATCCATGACGGACAGACCATTTCATCCATGGATCATTTCCCTTGCTCCAACTGCATGGGGGCTGGGAAGCTAGACTCCGGCGGGGATGAGTTCGCCGATTTCGGCTTCTTCAGTGTGGGTGATGGATTCGAGGGGGGCGAAGCGCCGGGCGGCGAAGCCCAGTTCGGAGGGGCAGCCTTTGAGGGTGGAAGGGTCGAGGGGGTTGGTGAGTTCCACGAGGAGGACTTTCATGTCCACGCTGTCCCAGCCTTTTTGGGCGCTGACCCACTGGTTCCGTCCCATCTCGCACTCCCGGATGGTGTAGGTGGTGCCTTTGACGGGCAGGGCGGTGAAGAGATAGGCGATTTCAGGGTGAAACCGGTCGTCAACACAAACTACTTTTTCTCCAGCGTCGAACATGGTGGTGGGGGGTGGGGAGTTATTGGTTGTTGGTTGTTGGCTATTAGTCCCTGGGGCGGCGGACGGGGGCTGGAGTCCGGTCCGGGGAGGTTCCGGAGGATTGGTCCTGATAACCAATAACTGATAACCGGCAACTATTCACCCGCATATTGATCCCACATTTTGTGGATTTTCTTTTTAAGGCTGAGCTTGGCGGCGGGGGTGGCGCGGTCGATGAAGAGGATTCCGTTGAGGTGGTCGGTTTCGTGCTGGATGGCGCGGGAGAGGAGGCCATCGGTTTCCAGGAGGATAGTGCGGCCATTCAGGAGAGTGAGCTTGGCTTTGAGGCGGTCGCCCCGGCGGATTTCGGTGCGGACTTCGGGGAAACTCAGGCAGCCTTCGTTCATGATGGCTTTTTCCTTGCCCATGCTGAGTTCCGGGTTGGTGAACTGGAGGGGCATGATTTCAGCCAAGGGGGTGTCTGCGCCGTCGATTTTGAGGAAGGTGCAGGGTTCCCCGGCATCGGTGACATCGACGACGGCGAGGCGGATAGTCTCACCGATCTGGGGCGCGGCGAGACCCACGCCCTGGGCGGCTTCCATGGTCTCGATCATGTCGTCGGCGAGGGCTTGGAGTTCCGGGGTGAATTGGGTGACAGGGGGGCACTTGACCCGCAGGACGGGGTCGCCATAGAGGACGATATCTCGGATCATAAAAGGGGGCACTATGGCGCAGGCTGGGCGGCGCGCAAGACGCGGGCGGGCACTTCGTTCACTTTGAAGCCCGCCTTGGTGAGGCTGTCCCAAAGGTGAATGAGGAGGCCAAAGGAGGCTTTTTCATCCACTTTCAGCTCCAGACGGGCGCTGGGCTGGGTGGTTTTCATTTTTGCCAAAGCGGCGGGGAGACCGGCAGAGGGGACTTCGAGCCCGGCGAGGAAGATTTTTTCGTCCCGGGTGACGCTGAGGCTGATGGCGCCTTCGCTGGCGGGGGTGCCGAGGGCCATTTCCCGGCTGGTGGGCAGGGAGACATTGAGGGCGGACTGGTTTTGCTTGAAGGTGGTGTTCACGACCAAAAAGATCAGGAGGATGATCAGAATATCGATCATCGAGATGATTTGCAGGGCCGGGGTGCGGCGGCGTTTTTGGTAGAAGTTCAAGCAGGAGGTTCCGTTTGCTATTTGGGGCTGGAGGCGTCGTGGGTGGCTTGGCTCCAGCAGGTGTCCAGGAAGGTGGAGACGAGGGTGGAGAGGCGGAGGGCGAGACGCTCAAGGTGGCGGGAGTAGAGGACCTGGGCGATGAGGGCGGGCACGGCCACGACGAGGCCGGCGATGGTGGTGTTCATGGCTTCGGCGATGCCGAGAGCGATCTGGCGGGCCTGCTCGGGCGTCTGGGCGGTGGTGGTGCCGAGAGAGGAAAAGATGCTGACGAGGCCGCTGACGGTGCCGATGAGGCCTAGCATGGGGGCGATGGTGAAGATGATTTCCAAGACGGGGATGCCGCGCTCGAGGTGCGAGATTTCCTCGCGGGCGGTGGTTTCGGCGCTGCGGGTGGCAGCTTCGGGCGTGGCGTGGTGGGGATTGATGGCGGCGCGGCAGATGCGGGCCAGCACGCTGGGGTCGGTTTGCAGGTATTTCTGAAGGGCGGGGAAGCGGCCTTGCTTCAGGACACTGCTGACGTTTTCAAGTTCGGCGGCGAGTTCGGGCGGGATGATGAGGCGGCGACGCAGATCGAGGGCTTTCCAGATGATGACAAAAATGGAGATGAACCAGCAAACCACGATGGGAGCGATGAACCACCCGCCCGTGCGGAAGAATTCCATCAGGGTATGAAAACTGGACGAAAAGTTATCAAGGAATCCGGTGGCGGGCATGGGGCGATGGAGAGAGGAGGAAAGGGCCTGCGGGGGGCGGGGCAGGGGAGTGATGGCCTAGTAAATGCCGAATTCAAGGCGGCGGCGAAGCCGGCCACCATTCAGGTTGTCCTTATTTTCCTCAAACAGGGAGGGCGGTGGCGGAGGGAGCCGGGCTTCAATAATAGCGCTGAGGGCACAGTCCTGGAAGACGGGGTTGGCTTCATCGGCGTTGAGCAGTTTGACATTCGAAATATGCCCCCGCCGGTCGATTTCAAATTCAATCTCTGCAAACTGTGGGGAGGCGGACGAGACGAGACCGGAAAGGGATTTCAGTTTGGGGCGCCAGAGTTTTTCCACAGTGGTGTAGGCGGTGCGCTCGAATTTATCTCCCGCCGTGGCGCGGGCGTTTACGGAGGCTTTGCCCTGATTGGTAATGGTGCCAAGGGATTTGGTTTTGGTGCGTCCCGGGACATATTGGCCTGTGGAAGGAGGCGCGGCGGCGGGAGCCGCTTTGGGGTTGAGAGGCACCAGGGCGGTGGCGGTGGGGTCGCGGAAAGCGGGAGCGGCATCGGGAGGAGAGGTTGTGCCTGGTGGGCTGTCCAGGACAGGAGGGGATGTAGCAGCGGCGGGGTTGGTGGGCGGAGGGCTGGGTTCCGGGGGGCGGTTGTTGGCGGCGTCACCGTTTTGGAAATCACTGTCACGAAGATCGAGGGAGGGATGATCGATGCCCCGCTGGCTGATCATGCCTTGCTTGCCTTCTGGTGAGGCATCTGCTTCGCTGGCCGCCCGCAGGTGGCGGTCGGAGGTGAATGGGCTGTCGGGTGGTGCTTCCGGGGCCTCCTCCACATCATCGGGACTGAGCACCTTGCCAGGCGGGGCGGTGGCAGGCTGCGGTGTCTTCCCAGCGGGTGGGGGGATAAATTGGACGACAATTTCTGCCGGTTCGGCTGGATTCGTAGAAACCGCAAAGGGCCTCTGGGGGCTCAAACCCTGAGTAACCGCCATCAGCCAGACCATGCCCAGAAATAACAGCAAATTCACCCCGGCCGAGAGGCCCAGGGCAAGACTGAGTTGTTGCCGCTCTGCTGTCATCACTGGGAACGAATCCGGAAAAGGAAAGCGGCGCAACCGAAGTCCGGTGCGCCGCTGGAAGTGTGGGATCGCCTGAGAAATACCGTTTAGGTTGCCGGAGCCAGGCGGTTCAGGATCAGTTCGGCTGGAACCAGCGGGTGCCGCCATTGTAGGGGTCCACCTGGATGCAGATGTAGTTGTCCGGGGCGAGCGAGTCCACATTGCCTCCGGCGCGCCGGAGTTCACTGGAATCAATCAGGGAAACATACCATTGGGTCTGCCCGCTGGTGTCGAGATTGGTGGTGCCGTCAGGATTGATTTGGAAAGAACGGTAGGTGGCAACGGTTTTTTTCTCGGTTGGAATCAGTCCGGGCACCTCTTCCGTTCCAGTAAGGATGCTGGGGTCGATCACCAGAGTGCTCCAAGTGGTGCTGCTGGGGATGAAAACGCCCGTCGGCAGTTTTTTGATTTTCCCAAAGGGGGCTAAAATGCGCGGCGCGCTCGGATTGCTGGGCTGTTCGCTGTCCGGGATGAGGGTGAAAATTTGATAGGCTGAGTAAGTTTTGTTGACGTCCTCCTGCAATTGCTCGGGTTGCTTGTATTGGTAGAAGCGGACTTCCACGGTAAGGTTAAGTTGCACCGCAGTCTGCTGGGCGAGTCCAAGGTCATATTTCAACTGGTCTCCCGCCTGAGTCAGTTTGGAGCCTTGGATGATGCTGCCAAGATTGGGCACCGAGAAGAACATGATGACGGAAATAATGGCCAGAACGACCAAAATTTCCACCAAAGTGAAGGCGCGGCGGCTGGCGGCAGAAAGGGTAGTCTTCATAGGATCGTATTGGGGCGGGGGGCTTAGGTGTCGGTCCATTTGGATTCGCGCAGCCGGATCGTGCTGTTGAAAATCCGGTATTCAAGACCCAGGGAGCGAAGCTTCTTTTCGACAGTTTCGAAGTCTTTGATGGATTTGGTGGAATCCTGGAATACATCCTGGGTGATCAGCTTGGGGTCGTCTTTGGCCTGTTCGATTCCAGTCCGCAGGGCGAAGGTAGCGAAGGAATTTTCTTCGACCGTGATGAAGGAAATATCCAGGATTGGAGGCAATACATGCCTGGTCCTGAGGTTCAGGGCATTGGTGGCACTGCGGGTCTGCCAACTGCGCGTATCATAAAGGAAAGCTGGTGCGAGGGCCGTCGTGGCGGTTGAAGCAGAGGTGCCTGATTCGGAGGCGCGTGGCAGAATGACCATGGCGATAATGTTCTCCGCAATGGGCCGGACGGTCCGGAAAAACGTTGCACCGGAGCCAACGTCCTGCACCTGGGAGTTCCACTCGGAATTGACGCTGAAAAGCCCCTCGGTGAACCAGGAGTAACTGGCTTTCGGGGTGAGGGAGGTGGCATCCCGCAGTCCCAGCTTGTAAATCTGCAGATACTCCGTGGGCTGACGGAATTCCATTAGACGGTAGCGGGGCCTTGGCTTCGGGGCATTGCGCAATTTGTTGAGGAAGAGCGGGCGGTCCAGTTCATCGGTATTGAATTCCACAAAATATCCCCAGGCATTCAGCAGGCTGTTCAGTTGTTCATATTGCAGACGGCCAGGGTTTAATTGACTGCGGTCCCGGCAAAACCCAAAGGGTGCCTGGAAAAAGACGCCATGCCCGGGACGGGATCCCTCCGCTTTGGTGGTGCTGCCATTAAAAAGCACGGGTTGTGCGGGGCCGCTGACAAAATGCAATTCCGATTGCCGGATGATTTCGGTTCCATACTTCGTGCTAATCTTACTCGGACCAAGGGCTCCGGTTTTGAACTTGTAGCCGTAATAGGCGTTCATGGTGGCTTGACCGAGGCGGCGCCCCAATTCATCAAACCCGGTCCGGGAGTCCTTGAATTCGGTCACCGTTTGCCGCGTGCGCTTCCAGACCTTCTGCATTTGATCCAGCATTTGGAAGACGATCACCAGCAGAATGGAAAGCACTGCGACAGAGACCATCAATTCGATCAGGCTGAATGCGGTGGGCCTGCGGGGCTTAAAATGGGTTTTTGGCTTCATAGGGGCGGGGGGAAGAGGTGAAGGAGGCTTGGCCTAGTTTGTTTTCGTTTTATTTTGGTTGGCCACGTAAAAATTATATTTGAGAACATTGGGATTGGGCTTTCCAGCCTCTTTCACCGGCACTGATTTTCCAGCTGGGGTAAATTCCACTTCCACAATGATTTTTTTCAGGGTGGAGGTGTCATAAGTCACCTTTCCGAAAAGGATATTTTCCGGAGGAATAGTCACGGTGGCCTTGAAGGATTGCTCTGAAGTCGTGTCGGCAGCGCGGATGAAGAAGCCTTCGTTGTCAAACCGGAAAACCTTATTGTTAAAACCTGAAACAACATCCTGCCAATTCGCCTGTTGCACGTTGCTGATCACTTCCTGGGCGATCCGGCCGGAAATGGTAAGGTTGGTGGCTTCCCGGATTGTGCGGACCCCCAGTGGAATCATCCCCAGCAGGCCTACCATCACCGAAGCCACGATGCCCATGGCAATCATGACCTCCGCCAGAGTGAATCCCAAGGGCTGTGAATTGAATTTTTTATTTTTCATCGGGAAAAAGTTGATTTTTGTATTTACATATGAGATACAGCGGATGTATTCAAGGAAAAAGTCGGATCTTCAAAAAACTTTCCACGGGAATCACGGCCACGTCAAAGCGTCATTCTCTGAGGAAATTTCTTGTATGGTCAATGTAAATCATTTATTTAACCCCTGAACTTGAATTTCCCTGCTGAATCCGTTGCCTTCAATTGAATTCCACCCCCAACGCCCATGAAAACTCCCCCCCTTCACCGCCTCTGGTCCCGGTTAATCATCCTTCGAAGCAAACAAAAGCAGGGGGTCGCCATTCTGACTGTCCTTGCCATTATTACCCTGATGACTGTTCTGGTGGTGTCATTCTTCAATATGGCGCAAACCTCGAAAGCCACCGCCAAGGGCAGCGTGGAAATCCAGCGGGTGACCACCTTGAAGGATACCATTATCAATTTGGTCATCGCTCAATTCCGGGAGGCCTCCAAACTGGCTCCTGCGGGCAATAAGCCGCGGGAAATCATCACCTGGACCTCCCAGCCCGGAGCCATCCGCACCTTCAGCGGCACAGATGTCAGCAAAAACCGCCTCTTTAAACTCTATTCGTCTGCGATTCCGCAAATTGCTGATATCCGCCCCAGGGCTTCGGAGGCCCTGATCACCGAAATCAATGCTGATAATGCCTCTGATTGGCCGGACCGCCCGGATGAGTTCACAGATTTAAACCGCCCGGTTTATACCTCGGCTACGGGAGACCAGGCTACTTCCAATGCTACTTCCAATTCTACTGCCAATGCTGAAGGTTTCTCCTATCCTATTGCAGATCCGAGGGCTTATAATGGAACGGATGGAGTGTCCGCCCGCTCGCAAAACGTGGAGGGTTTCACTTTTGGTCCTTTGTCCGGATCCAAGACGATTGCAGGAGTCGATGCCAAGCAAGGTCAACTGGCGATGCCTGTCCGTTGGATTTACCTGCTCCAGGATGGAACCTTGGGGTATCTGAATGCCAGCAAGGAGTTTACTCCCCTGAATGGCTCTGCCAGCGGTGAGGTCAGCAAGTCCAATCCCATTGTAGGACGGCTGGCCTGGTGGGCAGATGATGAGTCCTGTAAAATCAATGTGAACACGGCATCCGTGCCCGCAGCCTGGGATACCCCCCGCACCACCTCAAGGGAGGATCAGTGGCTCGCCGAGCGCCAGCCGCTGGCTGGCGAATATCAGCGGTATCCAGGACACCCTGCGACCGTAGACCTTTGTGCTGTGTTTTATCCCAACCGCCGGTGGGTCCCTCCCATGTTGGCCGCCCTGCTGGGGAACACGGCTCCCGGCGGGAAAATGACCTTGCTGGAAAAGGATGATGCCCTCCGGATTTGGAATCTCGCCCCCTTCATTGTTGGCGATGACAATGAGACCACCGGCTCTCTGGGAACCCAGGGAGGGCTGATGGCCACCCCGGCGTCCCTCCCAAACATTGGGGTTTCGGATGACGACCACATCTTCACCTCCATGGATGAAGTCTATTTCAAAGCTTCCGCCTCCAAGAACAAAAGCCTGAACGCCGCCCGGAACAATCTTTATTCCGACGGCGGAGATCAACAATTGGAATTCCTGAAAAGGCTCGAGAAAAGCCAGTTTTTCCTGACCCATAAGAGCCACTCGCCGGAGATGACCAACCAGGGATTTCCCCGGGTTTCCATGTTTCCGATGGACTCCAAAGCAGTCGACCAGTTGAAGACCCCTACCGCCAACCTGCCGGGTGGAGTGAGTCCTTACGATGTCACCCTTGGTCTCAACAGCACGATTGGCAATCCTCTTAAAACGAGCATTACCGGAGGGAATGCTTACTTTTTCCAACGGGCTGACCCTACCTCCCGGCACTATGAATTTTATCAAAATACGCAACAAAGAAATTTTGAAGTGCTCCGGTATTTAAAAGCTCTCTCGAAGCTGCCGATTCCTGGCTATCCGGATGCGATTAAAATAGAGCCGCCTCCTTCAAGCGCTACCGCTGAGGATCCGGATGGGCTTTCCTTCGCCTCAAAATATCCTCCGGCTGCCGATGCCAGTGGGTTAAAATTAATCCCAAGCGTGGAAACGAACGCGAACACGGTCACGGATTCCAGTGACCGCACCCAGATTTTGGTGAACATGCTGGATTATACCCGGTCCATCAATGTCCAACCTGCTTTTGTCGATCCTTCGCAGCGCTACGACGGGGGCAATGGTCAGGTCACGGGAATTTGCGGGTGTGGTCAAGTTTCCGGAGAGGATGTCTCCGGGGCAAGGCACAACTCCTGCATGGCCTTTGCCACGGCATCCCGTTCCCCCAGGGGATCCGGCAAACGCTATGGCCCCTGTGAGATCGCCGTGATCCTGAACGTGGCCGGGAAAAAAGTTGGGAGTGGCAATAGTGCGCAACTATTCGGGCAATTTAATGCGGTATTTAACCAAATGGATGCCGCCAGTAAAAACGCCGTGAACCGGTCAACCGGCACGGCCTATGCCGTGGAAGTGGGTTTTATCATGTCCGGGTTCAATCCCAAGCATGGGTTTGGTAATGCCTTTGTATCAGGTGGCTTGGGGCTCCAAGCCACTGGAGCAGGGGATGGCCCGGCAGCCTCTGCCGGAGGGCCGCTTCCCATCCGCTATCCCAATGGAAATATCCAACTCACCATTGGTCCCAACCAGTATGGGGTAGTCGATGCCGGTAACCGCAGGATGCCGCAAAATAATGGTTCCAAAACCAGCGGTGTCCTGCCCCTGGGCAGCATGGGGGGACCCCGGGCCTTTATGAATGAGGTTGCCTCAACCAGCATCGCAAGAGCCACTCCTTTTGCCGTGGTCATCCCGGAAAATGTCTCCAGTTTACCTCTATCATTAGTGATTGATCCTGGAGTCCCTATCCGCATTTCAACCCAGGATAATGGAGAAGGTGGCGGTAACTTGACCCAAATTACGGAATTGTTGCTGCCGAGCGATTTCCTTACGGGCTTGAATCTGCAGGTGGGCACCAAATCCCTAGCCCAATTGTCGCTGGAATACTTCAAATCCCCCGGGGCCTTTCCCGGCCAGGCGATGTTGCGCAGCATGGTGGTGCCTCATGGCGATTACCGCCTCGTCACCACGCCTTCGCGCGTTGAGAGTGATGTTTACGTTCCGGTCGCCAACTACAAACAATCCCCACAGCAATTCTCCTTTTTTGAACTGAATGACCGGGCGGACTCCCGGGCTTTTCCCAATAGCTCCTTTCAAAGCACTTATGGCCTGCTCAATCAGGAATTTGTTCCCAAATTTGTCCTGCCGCGGCAGACAGGCGAAAATGGGGCTAACCTGACAGCGCTGCCTTTGCCCCTGCCGGATTCCGGACGGATGCGGAAGACAAATCCTTTAGGAAAATTCAAATGGAATTCCGCGGGTGCGCCTGATCCGGGCTATGCGGAGCCTCTTCTGACCATTCGAAGCAATGTTCAGGGTGGGACGAATCCCCAGATCACTTTTGCCAAACAGGATGATAAAGTCATTGAGTCTTCCAGCACTTCTGATGAACGGCGGGATATCTTCAGCCATGGACGGCGCGATGGCCGGAGGATTTCCGCCAACCGCGGTTCCTCTGATCCTTCCGAGACGGGTGATTTTGACACCGGCGTCGCCGGGATGCCGGATGGTCCCTACATGAATTATCCGGATGAAGGGGACCGCAGAAAAGTCATGAGCGAAGCTTATTTCAAAAAAATCTTCACTTACGGACCAAGGCCCGCATCGGAAGGCATTGCCGGACAAACGGTTTCGCCGAACTTCATGGTGCGTTCGCCCGTGGACTTTGGTTCCATTCCAACCGGTATCATGAGCCGTGTGCCCTGGCAGACCCTGCGCTTCCGGCCGGATCCCGGGATGAATGATCCCGCGAAAAGGATGAGCAGCATTAATTCGGTGCCGCCAAGAGGATTGCCGTTCGCCAATTTCTGCGGTCCGAAAGACCACTTTTTCCTCGATATGTTCTGGATGCCCGTGGTGGAGCCATGGTCCATCAGTGAGCCATTTTCCACGAAGGGGACGATCAATTTGAATCAACAGATCCTGCCCTTCATGAACATCAAGCGCAACACCGCCTTGTATGCCCTGATGCGCGGAGAGCGGATGTGTGCTATTCCAAACGAGGCTGCCGCCCGTTACAAAAAACTGTCTCCCTCCGGAGAGCCTGCGGGGGATCAGGATGCTTCTTACCGCCGGTTTATCAATCCCCGGGAGACCGTCAGGCAATACACCGCCAGATACGAAAAAGCCGTGGATCCTGAAGGGTTTGCGCTCCCGTTCAATGTCTTCCGCAGTGCCAGTGAAATTTGCGAAACCTGGTTGGTCCCTGAGCCGGAGGGCGTGGTTACCCTTGAGGATGTGGTCCGCACGGTCTCGGCCAATGGAAAACGCACCGGCTTCTGGGAAGAGCACAAGTTGACGGGTGATAATCTCAGGGAGCGTCCCTATGCTAATCTGTATCCCCGGGTGACGGTCCGCTCGAACGTCTTCAAGCTCCATATGGTGGCTCAAACGCTCCAAAAGGCGACCAGCGAAAACGTTAAAGCCTTCGATTCCACCAAGGATTCGGTCACGGCGGAGTGGCGTGGTTCCTGTCTGATTGAGCGCTCCATTGACCCGAGGGATGACTTGCTTAATAACAAGGATTACACCAAACTCAATTCGGTGACTCTGGACCAGAATATTACTCCCAAGCTGGATCTTTACTACACCTACCGTGTCACGGAGGTGAAGCAATTGACCCAATAATCCGGGATTACGCTTAAGGGGCGGCAGCGGGAAATCCGCCGCCGCCCCTTAATTTTTTGTGCGGAATGGCCGGAACGTGTTTATTGATACCCCCATGAAAACCCGCCGTGTTCTGGAGCGCTCTGCTGCCACCGTCAAACCTGCCGCCAAAGCTGTTTCCAAACCCCGGACGTCCCAGCCGGTGGCTCCTGGGCTCGATTTTGTCAGCGGCTGGGATTATGCGCCGGCCCCGGAGTCGGTGAAGCCGGTGATCCGGGCGGAGTATGGGCTGTTTATTGATGGCCAGTGGACCCGGGCGGTGGGCGGTAAGACGTTTGAAACCATCAACCCAGCCACCGAAAAAGTGCTGGCCCGGGTGGCGGAGGCCGGCGGGGCGGATGTGGATCGGGCGGTGCAGGCGGCACGCCGGGCTTATGACAAGGTGTGGTCGAAATTGTCTGGAGCGGAGCGCGGGAAATACCTCTACCGCATCGCCCGCCTCATCCAGGAAAAATCCCGTGAGCTGGCCGTGCTGGAGACCATGGACGGTGGCAAGCCGATCCGGGAAAGCCGCGATGTGGATTTGCCTTTGGTGGCGGCGCATTTTTTTTATTATGCCGGCTGGGCGGATAAGTTGGCCTATGCCTTCCCGGGCCGGAATCCTCAGCCACTCGGGGTGGCTGGTCAGATCATTCCGTGGAATTTTCCGCTGTTGATGTTGGCTTGGAAGATCGCCCCGGCGTTGGCTTGTGGCAATACCGTGGTGTTGAAAGCCGCCGAAACGACTCCCCTCACCGCGCTGCACTTTGCCCAAATCTGCCAGGAAGCCGGCCTGCCGGATGGGGTGGTGAATATTCTCACGGGGGCTGGTGCCACGGGAGCAGCCATCGTGCAGCATCCTGGGATTGACAAAATTGCCTTCACCGGTTCCACGGAAGTCGGCAAGCTCATCGCGGCAGCGGTGGCGGGCACGCCGAAGAAATTGACCCTCGAACTCGGCGGCAAAGCAGCGAATATCGTTTTCGCCGATGCTCCCCTCGACCAAGCGGTGGAAGGCATCGTCCAGGGAATTTACTTCAACCAGGGCCACGTGTGCTGCGCGGGCAGCCGTCTGCTGGTGGAGGAAAGCGTGCACGACGTGGTGGTCCGGAAGCTGCGCGACCGCATGCGCACCCTGCGGGTGGGCGATCCGCTGGACAAGAACACGGACATCGGCGCGATCAACAGCCGGCCCCAACTGGAGAAAATCCGCGAGCTGGTGCAAAGCGGGGTCTCGGAAGGCGCGTCCCTTTTCCAGCCCAGCTGCGCCCTCCCTGGCAAAGGCTACTTTTTCCCGCCCAGTTTCTTCACCGAAGTCACCGCCAGCCATCGCATCGCGCGGGAGGAAATCTTCGGTCCGGTGCTCAGTATTCTCACCTTCCGCACCCCGGAGGAGGCGGTGGAGCGGGCGAACAATACCTGCTATGGACTCAGTGCCGGTGTCTGGACGGACAAAGGCAGCAAGATCTTCCAGATCGCCAAAATGCTTAAAGCCGGCATCATCTGGGCAAACACCTTCAACAAATTCGACCCTGCCAGTCCCTTCGGCGGTTGCAAGGAAAGCGGCTTCGGCCGCGAGGGCGGTCTGCAGGGTCTGATGCCCTACGTCAATTTGGATTAAGCCCGCCCACCGGCCTCCCAGGCAGTCCGCCTCTGGCTTGAGCTTTCCGCTGGCATCATGGCTGTTCCTGCCGGATGCTATGGTTTGGAAGATGGTCCTGGTTGCCGCTGGTCTGCGCAGCTTGATGCGGGGGCTGGCTGCCGGGCTGTCCTTCCGGCCCGGTCCAAGCTGCCGCCCTGGGCGTCCCATCCCGATTTTTTTACTTCCCTCATGTTTGTCGACAATATCAAAATTCACGCCCGCGCTGGCAATGGCGGTGATGGCTCCGCGCACTTTTACCGGGGGAAATTCAATCCCCTGGGAGGCCCTGATGGCGGGGATGGAGGAAAAGGGGCTGACATCGTGGTCCGGGTGGATTCCAATACCAGCAACCTGAAGGCATTTTTCTTCAATCCCAAGGTCCATGCCCAGCATGGTGGACCCGGCACCGGCCGCCAGTGTTTTGGCAAGTCTGCGCCTGATCTCATCATCACCGTGCCGCCCGGCACACTGATTTACCGGGACACCTCGTGGACATCGGAGCCCCCTAACCCTACGGACCTTCCTCCAGTTTCCCTGCCGGCCCCGGAGGGCGGTGACTTTCTGATCGATGACGGGGAAGGGGACGACTCTGATATTTTCGAGCCGGGCAGTGAAGGGGCCGCCGATGCGGAGGCCGCCAGCCGGAAGCGCACCCTGAAGCAGCGCCTGGATGAAGGCGTGGAGCTGGAATTGGTCGCTGACCTGACCACGGTCGGGCAGGAATTCATCCTCTGCAAAGGAGGCAAGGGCGGGAAGGGCAACGTGCATTTTAAATCCGCCACCCACCGCGCGCCCACCGAGTTCACTCCCGGCGTGAAGGGCGAGGAAGGCATGTTTTACTTTGAGCTGCGTCAGATTGCGGATGCGGGATTGGTCGGCTTCCCCAATGCCGGCAAGAGTTCGCTCCTTGGCCAGCTCAGTGCAGCCAAGCCCAAGGTGGCGCCCTATCGTTTCACCACGCTGCATCCCATGGTTGGCGTCATTGAATATGAGGGCTATCAGCGGGTTACGGTGGCGGATATTCCAGGATTGATAGAAGGAGCGCATGAAAATGTTGGCCTGGGGTTTGAGTTTCTCCGGCACATTCTGCGCTGCCATCTTCTGCTTTTCGTGGTGGATATGGCGGGCACGGAGGTGCGCGATCCCTGCGAGGATGTCGCCACTCTGCGTCAGGAAATTTCCCTCTACGATCCAGTCCTGGCCAAGCGTCCCTGGATGGTGATTGCCAACAAGATGGATCTCCCCGAATCGGAGGAAAATCTCAAGCATTTCAAGCAGCGCTTCCCCCGCGTGAAAATCATTCCGATCTCAGCCGCAACGGGTCAGGGCATTGATGCCGTCCGGAAGGAGCTGTATCAGCGGGTGCTGGTGAAACCGAAAAAGGCAGCCCCCACTCCGTTGGCCTGACCAAACGGGTTGGGCCTGTGGCTGTGGCAGTTAGGATTGCTGTGGCTGAAGCAGCGCAGCCACCTCCACTTCGGTGACCGGCCCGGATTGATCGTCCACTTCCACGACCACCAGATACCCTGGCACGCCGCCCGCTTTGCGGAAGGCATCAGTCAGTTTGGCTTGCCCGCTGCTGGTGCGGTGTCCCGTGGCCGGGTCCCAGGATTCATCACAGGTCAGGCAGCCGTGGGAGGGCGTTTGGCCGGCAAAGATAGTGTCCTGCCATGGTCGGGGATCGATGGTGGTGCCGTGAGCCAGGATTTCATTCCGCCCGGCTTGCCCTGCCCACCAGGCCTCGCGGGCGGGCCACCAGTTTTGCCAGGAAGCTGGCCATAGCGCCAGGTAGCGCTCCAGTGTCCAGCTGGGGTCATATTCGAGAGGAAGCCCCAGGATCAGCGCCTCGGATGGGCCGATCGCCCGGTTCCTGGCTTGGTTGATTTTGACAATTTCGAAGAGGCCGCACGGAGTATTGCCATTGGTCAGAGTGCCGGGCAGATCGCTGGCGGACCGGGCGAATTGCGTGACAGAAAAAGGACGGCCATCTGCCTCCACCAGGAAGCTGCCACTGGCATGCCGCACCACGGCGCGCCCCAGCCAGGAGCGGTTCACCCGCTGAAAGGAGAAGACGACCGGCCGTCCATCGAAGGGCGCTTTCAACAAATCCGCCAGCGGAGGGCGGCTGCCGATGATGTGGCGGCGGGGCTGGCGCAATTCTGTCAGGAGCGCGAGGAGCCGGGGTTCCGCCTCCGCATCGGGGAACCGGCGGATCAGGGCAGCCGCCAGAGCCGCCCGGTGATCCCCGCCAGGCTGGAAGCGCCCCAGCCATGCGCCTGCCATGGCGGTGCGTTTCGGGTCCGTATCTGTCAGGAAAATCCGGCGCATTTCCGGTTCCAGTTCCGTGGGGAAAAGAGCGTAGGCCGTCTCCAGGGCGAGCCGGGCGGTTTCCACTTGGCGGGGAGCGTTGGCGGGGAGCGGCGGCAGGGTCAGCCTGCGTTTCACGGCCGCCAGCACCTCAGGCGTCCTCATGGCCTGCCACTTGGCGGCATTTAAAAACTGCTGCCATCTTCCATCGTGCTCCGCGGTCAGAGGCAGGTCCAGGTTGGCCTGGATCGATTGCGTCAGGATGTCCTGCCTCGCGGCATCGCGTGCGCTTGACGTCGCCCATGGGGCGACCACCTGGGGGTCAGACTTTGCCGTGGGCCGCTGGCTTTGCCAGACCCAAAATAGAAGGACAGCCATCAGCAGAAGCCCGGCACCGGTGCGGCCCCACCCCCATGGCGGGCTGGTAATGGGATCGGATGCTGACATGATGGGAAAAAAGGACAGGACAGGCTTAGTCCAGGAAGAGGAATTCGTTGGAGCAGAGGAGGACCTGGGCGTAGGCAGCGAGGGCGGAGGCTCCGGGGCCGCCGAAGTCGGCGGCGGCATCGGCGAGGATGAGGTTGCTGGTGAGGTCGCGGACGACGGGGGACCAGGCGAAGGAGTCGGAGTTGTCGCTGCCTTGACTGTCGAGGATGAAGTCGAGGGTGTCGCCGGGCTGGAGGGCGATGCCGCGGACCGTGGTGTCGGTTTGGCCTTCAGGGGAGACGGGGAAGGTGCCGAGAAGGCCGTGGCGGGAGTGGAAGATGAAGGCGGTGATGCCGGTGCTGTTTTTGGAGGGCAGGGAGGCGGTGCCGGTGAGATCGACGTTGGCGGCAGCCGGGGCGACCCAGCGGCGGATGGCGGAGCGGGCGGCGTCCGGGCCGGGGTGGCCGCCGCCGGCGGTGAGATTGACGAAGCCCAGTGCGGAATCCGGGAGCGTGGCGGAGGGAGCCCAGCGGTTTTCCCGGTAGTCGGGAAAGGGGGTGAAGGTGGTGGTGAGAGTGGCGGGGTTGAAGGTGCCCCAGCCGTTTTGCCAGGCAGTGCCGGTCTGGCGGGGTTGCTGGTTGAGGTCCAGGAGGCAGGCCAGGCCAAGGGCGATTTCGTCAGGATCCGGGTCGCGGGAGAGGATGGTGCGGTAGAGTTGGCGGATGATGGCGGGTTGGTCTGCCGTGATGGGAGCGTTGGCGGCGAGGCGGTCAGCCTGCGCGGTGATGAAGGGGCTGTTCATCATGTAGAGCGCCTGCTGGGGGACGGTGGTTTCGAAGCGCTTCGGCGCGGTGGTGTCGGGGCTGGCGAAGTCGAAGGTGCGGAAGAGGCCGGGGAGGTTTTGCCGGTCGATCAGGCCGTAGAGGGTGCGGCGGGCGGGGCCGGCGGCGATGACCATTTCCTGGCCGCGGCCGCCCACTTTACGGTCAAGATTTCCACTGACGGTGAGGAGGGAGTCGCGGAGGGCTTCGAAGTCGAGGCGGCGCCGGTTTTGCCGCCAGTAGAGGCGGTTTTCGGGGTCTTTGGCGGCGGCTTCCGGCTTGGTTATACTGGATTGCTGCCAGGTGCTGGAGAGGAGGATGGAACGGATGAGTTTTTTGGTGGACCAGCCTTCGGCCATGAATTGGGAGGCGAGCTGGTCGAGGAGGGCAAGCTGTTCCGGGCGTGGGGTGCGGACGCCGAAGTCCGAGGGGGTGTCCACGAGGGGGGAGCCGAGCAGCCAGGTCCAGACGCGGTTCACCCAGACGCGGGCGGTGAGGGGGTTTTGCGGGGAGGCGATGGCCTGGGCCATTTCGAGGCGGCCGCTGCCATTTTTGAAGCTGGGACGTTCGCCGGCGGGGGCGAGGGCTTTGAGGAAGCGCCGGGGGATCTGGGGGCCGGGGCGGCCTTGATTCCCCCGGAGAAAGATGACGGGCTCGACGGGCTGGGCCTTGTCGGTGAGGACCATGGCGCGGGGCGGGGCTCCGGGGTCGGTGGCTTTGACTTTTTCGATGGCCTTGGTCAGGCGTTCCAGCTTTTCCCTGTCGCGGGCGCGGTGGGGCAGGGGCTCGCCGTAGCGGCGCAGGAGTTTTAGATAGGGCAGGGGCTTGGCGGGCCCGGCCGCGGCGGGATGGGTGCGGCGGAAATTGGCGAGGGATAGCTCTTTTTTGGCCAGCAGGGCGGTGTATTCGGCGTTGATCAGCATCTCGTCGCGGCTGCCGATGATCGGCTTTTCGGCGGGTTCCATGCTGCTGGCGAAGACGCCGTAGAGGGAATAATAATCCGCCGTGGGGATAGGGTCGAACTTGTGATCATGGCAGCGGGCGCAGGTGACGGTCATGCCCTGGGTGCCGCGGAAGACGACGTCGATGCGGTCGTCGATGATGTCAGGCTCGGCATTGAGGAAGCGGCGGCCGAGGGTGAGGAAGCCCATGGCGGCGAGTTCCTGGGGCTCTTTGGTGGCATCGATCGCTTTGTCAGCAGCGATCTGGCGGATCAGGAATTGATCGTAGGGCAGGTCTTCATTGAAGGAGCGAACCAGCCAATCGCGGTAGGTGTAGGCGTAGGGGTAGGAGCGGTCTTCCTGAAAGACGTAGCCTTTGGTATCGGCGTAGCGGGCGATGTCCATCCAGCGGCGGGCCTGACGCTCGCCAAAGGCGGGGGAGGCGAGGAGCTGATCCACCAGGCGGGGGAAGGCGTCCGGCGAGGGATCGGCCGCGAAGGCCTGGACTTGTTCAAAGCTGGGCGGGAGGCCAGTGAGGTCGAGATAGGCGCGGCGGATGAGGGTGGGGCGGGAGGCTTCCGGGGAGAAGGTGAGGCCGCTTTTTTCCAAGCGGGCGAGCACGTGGGCATCAAGCGGCTGGCGCAACCGCCCGGCGGTCTGCACGGGCGGCGCAGGCGGCAGGAGGACGGGTTGGAAGGCCCAGTGCTGCTTCCAATGTTCCGTGGCAGCGGCGGGGGCGGCTTCGTCCGGCCAGGGGAGTCCCTGCTGGACCCAATCGGTGAGGATGGCGATGGCTTCCGGGGAGAGTTTATCCGCCTTTTTCGGCATGGGCTCGGGGCCTTCGGCGTGATTGATGGCCTTGATGAGTTTGCTGGCTCCAGGGTTGTGGGGCTCGACGACGGCACCGTAATCGCTGCCGCGCAGGATGGCGGCGCGGGAGTCGAGGCGCAGGCCGTTGTTTTGTTTTTCCGGGCCGTGGCAGGCGTGGCAGTGTTCGGCGAGGAGGGGCCGGACCTTGGTTTCAAAGACATGCAGTTGCTCCGGCGGGAAATCTGCGGCCAGGGCAGGCACGGCGGCCAGGCTGGCGAGGGCTGCGGGGAGGGGGAGCCAGGAGCGGGAAAGTAACATGAGGGGTATGCCCTGATACGCAGGTTAGGCGGGCAGGTTTTCGCGGCGGGGCGAATGAGGCAGCTTCCAGCAGGCGCAATTTTTTTGAACATGCCACCTGGAGCACGGTCAGAAGACAGCGGCTGGTCATCATTGTTGTAACCAGCCACATCGGGAGGTCGTCGGTGGAAAGAAGATGGTGGCAAATCAAACCGCTGCCGGATCTCAAACCCTGAACCCTCCCGAAAATCAATGAAACGTCACCTTCTATTCTCTGCGCTGTTGCTGATCCCTGCCTTTTCCAAGGCGGAGGACACTCCCACCGTGCCAGCGCCAGTGCCAGCCTCATCTCCTGCGGCACCCGCGGTTCCAGCTCCGGCTGACACGGCCCCGGTTCCGGCAGGGGGCTTCCGCCACCGCATGATGGAAAAGTTTGATGCGGACAAGGACGGGAAGCTTTCCGAAACCGAACGCGCGGTGGCCAAGGCGGCCTTCAAGGAGAAGGGCGGAGAAGTCCGGGCCAAGGTGCTGGAACGCTTTGACGAGGACAGGAATGGCAAGCTTTCTGAAACGGAGCGCGCGGCTGCCAAAGCGGCCATGAAGGAGAAAGGCGGGGAATTGCGCGCCAAGGTGCTGGAGAAATTTGACGCCGACAATGACGGGAAGCTTTCGGAAACTGAACGCGCGGCGGCGAAAGCAGCTTGGGATGCCCGCCAGGCCAAAAAGGGTGCCAAAGGAAAAGAGTCTGCCGGGGACAAGGGGGCGGATAAAGCCAAGGAAGTGCGCGCGCGCCTGCTGGAAAAATTTGATGAGGATAAAGACGGCCAACTTTCTGAAGCGGAGCGCGCCAAGGTCCGTGAAGCCCGGAACAAACGAACTGGAATTTGAACCTGATGCCTGTCTCCTGACTTTCCAAAGCCCCCTTTCAGCCCGGAACCGCTCCTCCCCGGACGGTTCCGGGCCATGCCATTTTTCTACCCCGCACCCGTCCCCCTAACCATCGCCTCCAAACCCCACTCATGAAACCAATCGTCCTCCATGCCTCGTGGCTCGCCGTTGCGGCGGGTGCCTTCTACGCCGGCTCTGTCCTGCAAAAACCCAGCATCGATCCCGCTACGGGACGCACCCGCGTCGTGGCTGCCAGTGGGACTCCCACGGCAGCGGAGCGCGCCGGAACTTTGAAATCGTCCGCGATTTCCCGGGATGCCTCCATTGCTGATTTCCTCAGCCGCTACGAGCTGGGCTCTGGCAAGCCGCTTACTCCGGAAAAAATGCGCCAGGCCATGTCCGAGGCCCTGCGGGAGACTGATCCGGTGAAGAGCACCATGCTGTTTGCCCGGCTCCTTGAAGAAATGACGCCGGAAAACGCCGCCGAAAGCATGGCCACCCTGCGCGAGAGCATTTCCGGATTTGAGATGATGCGCTACATGCCCCTGCTCGCCTATCAATGGGGCACGGTGGATTCCAAAACCGCTTTTGCTGAACTCGACAAACAGGACGGCCGCATGGGCATGATGGGCAAGCCGATCATCCTCGCCGGTCTGGCCAGCAAGGACCCCGCTGCCGCCATCGCTTGGCTGGCAGAGCAAAAAGAACAGCCCGGCAAGGAATATTACACCCAATCCATCATCAACGGCCTGGCCAAGTCCGACCTGAAAGCCGCCGTCGACTTCGCCGCCAAGCAGGAAAAAGCCGATGACCGCACGCGCTCGGCCCAGACCATCGCCGAAGAAAAAATCAAAGGAGGCATCGACGCTGCCGCCACCTGGGCCTCCAATCTCACGGATCCCGACATGAAAAAAGGCGCGATGCAGACCATCGCCAACCAAATGGCCCGCACCGATCTGACCAAAGCAGCGGAATACGTCAAACAATACGCCAACGAAACCTGGGCCAGCGGAGCCGTCAGCGACGTAGCGGGACGGTTGGCCCGGAAGGATCCCCAGGAGGCACTGGCCTTCGCTACCTCAATCTCGGGGCCGAATCAGGCTGTCGTCTACCGTGAAAGCATCCAAGCCTGGGTCCGCTCAGGCGATACCGGGTCCGAAGCGGCCAGCAAATATGTCAACGCCATGCCGGCCGGCTCCAATCGCGACGCCTCCGCCTCCGCCCTCGCGACTTCCATTTCACACGATGATCCCACCAGTGCGATCGCTTGGTCTGCGAACATCGCCGACCCTAAAGTCCGCGAGGAAACGCTCGTCGAGGTAGCCGGCGACTACCGCCGGACCGACCCCGAAGGCTACGCCGCCTGGCTCCCCGCCAGCGGACTTTCTGCGGAAGCCCAACAGAAGGTGAACGAGCGTGGCGGCGATCGTGGCGGCTGGCGCGGAGGTCCTCCCGGTGGCTTTGGTGGCTTCGGTGGTGGCCGTGGCCGCTGATCCGAAGAGCAGCAGCATCGTAAGGAGCGCATTTTATCCGGGAAGCGATAGGATCGCCCTTCCTGCCCGGGTCAGCACCATCCTGGCCCGAAACGCATGAACAAAATCCTGGATGATCTCCCGGAGCGCTACCCACAGGGCGGAGAACGATGGATTGCCGCCATCTTCTCCGCCCATTTTCTTTTCATGACGGGCATGGCCCGTCCCCTGCCCCGGGATCCTTCCAGGTCCGATAGGAACGACGGTGGCGCTGTGGCATGGGAGCATCGGGCTTCCACCCCCATTTGAAAAGACTGGGAGTGGCGTGCCTATGGCCGCCATTTGAAAACGACCGCGAAGCGCACTTTAAATGGGGCGACAAGTCTTTGCCGGGATTAACGGGAGACATTCAGCAAATGCCGGATCGGTTTCTGGAGATCACAGGAGGCATCCGGCACATGCCAGACAGGTGGTCTCCGCTGCAGGCTCAGACATCCTGACCTGCCGGGAAAATGGATGAATTCGTTTGCGGCATTCAAGCCGGAGGCGTGACAGCGGCTACCTGCTGAGATCCCGCCGGGATCAGTGATCCCGGAAACCGCCACATGCCAGGGCCAACGGCAGGCCATCCGCACTCCAAAGCGGCTGAGTCGACCAGTTCATCTCCTTTCCCCAAGGTTCAGCCTCACCTTCAAGCAGGCCAGGATGTCTGAGGCTTAGTGCTACTTTGTTAAATTCCCCGTGGCGCAGGCTTCCAGCCTGTGCGGCCAGCGGGCTTCCAGCCCGCTGATTCCCCAACTTAACAAAGTAGAATTAGGTCCTAAGGGGCGCGCAACTGGATTTACCCTTCCAGCTTAAACTGCTGGAGTCGGCCCCAAGGAGCCCATGCGCCGTTTTTCGGGGGTTCCTGGTTCCGGGTGATGGCTAGAAGCAGGGTGGTGCCGTCAGGGGTGTAGCGGGCCTGGGTGATGCGGTGGCTGGTGTCGATGGAGTGGAGGAGGGAGCCATCGGCGGCGGAGAAGAGGGCGGCGTTCCAGGTGCCCTGGGCTTGGCGGCCGGCCATGAGGAAGTGGGTGCCATCGGGATGCCAGGCGAGGGATTCCATGAGACCAGTGCCGTGTTGGCCGTCTTTGATGTGGTCCCGGAGCTGGCCGGTTTTCCAATTCCAGCGGTGCCAAGTCATTTTGCCATTGCCGGCCATGGGGTCGCCCATGGGGCCCATGCCGCAACTGAGCAGGGTGGTGCCGTCGGGGGAGAAGGCGAGGTCGTAGATGCCGCCGCAGAAGTGGTGGGTTTTGGTGGTGCCCCAGGAGGTATAGTCCGGGGTGTTCCAGGTCGTCAGGGGTGAGCCGTCCTGGCCGGTGGGGAGGTGCCAGATGTTGATGTCGCCCATCATGTTGGCGGCGGCGAGGTGCTGGCTGTCCGGGCTGAAGGCGCAACTGAGGACCGGCGGGCCATGGTGGAAGGCTGCGGTGAGGTCACCAGTGCGGGCGTCGTAGACTCTCACGGTGGGTTCGGCGGCGGGCGCGGGTTCGTATTTCCAACCCCCGGCAAGGTATTGCCCGGTGACGGTGGCGAGGTGGCGGCCATCCGGGGAAAGGGCGAGAGACCAGCTCCAAAAGGGATGGGCGTGGACGCGCCGGTAGCAGCGGCGGGTGGCGATGTCGTGCCAGAGGAGGTGACCATCGTAGCCGGCGGTGATGACCGTCAGACCATCGGGGAGAATGACGCAGCCGCTGGCGTAGGAGGCGTGTTTGGTGTCGAAGGCTTGGACTTTGCCAGTGGCGGTCTCGAGTTGATAAAGGGTGCCGTCGACGCAGGTGAGGTAGGCGAGGAGGCCATCCGGATGCAGGGCGAGGCCGAGGGCTCCGGTGGGAAGGGGATGGTCCTGGAGGCGGGTGAGTTTCATGGGCCTGGGTGAGGAAAGGGATTTGGCAGAGCAGGCCAGAAGGTCAGGCGAGGAGTTCGCGGATCGGGGGCGCGTGGTTTTCGACGCGGTGGAAGGTGGGCATGTTTTGCAGGTCGTATTCGCCGTGGGGGTCGATGCCGAGGGCGCTAAAGATGGTGGCGAAGAGGTTTTGTTCGCTGTAGGGATTTTCGATGACATTCACGCCGTCCAAGTCGGTGGCCCCGGTCACGATGCCGCGCTTCAGGCCGCAGCCGGTCATCATCATGCTCCAGGCATTGGGATAGTGATCGCGGCCGCGGGCGGGGTTGAGCCAAGGGGTGCGGCCGAATTCCCCCATGGCGATGACGAGGGTGCTGTCCAGGAGACCGCGCTCTTCAAGGTCGGTGATGAGGTGATAGAGGACGCGGTCCAGCTCCGGGACCAGCATTTGGTGGATTTCGTGCTGGAAGACGTGGTTGTCCCAGTTCATGCCGTTGGCGACCATGACGAAGGGTGCGCCTTTTTCCACAAGGTGCCGGGCCATGAGGCTGTGCTGGGCGAAGCTGCCCGGGCCGTAACGTTCGCGCTCGGCGGCGGGGAGTTGGTTGACATCAAAGAGATCGGCGCTGGCGCTCATGCCCTTGAGGCGCTCGAAGGCGGCATTGTGGCTGCGCGCGAGGGGGCTGCGGCGGTCGCGTTCGTATTTGGCGGTGAGGAAGCGGCGGAGGGTTTCGCGGGATTCCCGGTCGGAGGCGGGGATGGCGTCGGCGGTGGTGTTGAAGAACTTGGTGTATTCGCCGCCGAGCCGGACGGGGGAGTGTTCCGCGCCCAGCCAACCGGCCCAGTTGCCGGCTTTGAAGGATTCAAACTCATTGCCGCCGGGGATGGGGTCCAGCAGGATGAAGTTAGGGAGGGCGGAGTCGAGGGAGCCGATGGCCTGGGAAAGGGAGCTGCCGAGGGTGGGGCGGGTGAAGCCGGGGCGGTCGGGATTGCCGCGTTGGAGGAGGGAGATGGCCTGGAAGTGCTCGGACTGGGTGGTTTTCATGCTCCGCACGATATTGAGCTGGTGCGCAATGCTGGCACAGCGGGGCATGAGGGAGGAAAAGTGGATGCCGGGCAGGGTGGTGGGGATGCTGCCAAAGGGACCGCTGCCGGGGCGGCCGGGCTTGGGGTCCCAGGTTTCGAATTGGCTGGGCGCGCCGCAGAGCCAAAGGAGGATACAGTGTTTCTGGGCTTTTTTCGTTTCGGCAGCGAAGAGCGGATTGTGGAAGAGCCCGGAGAAACTGGTGGCGGTGGCGAGGGCACCGCCCGTGAGGCCTTTGAGAAAAAGGCGGCGGTGAAGGTGGTGGTCGTGCGGGGTGCACTGACCAGCGGGCGGGGTAGGGCTGGTGCTCACGGGGTGGTTAGGAATTCGGTGCTGGTGAGGAGGGCCCAGAGGAGATCCCGGGTGGCGGCGGCGGAATCGCCGGATCGGGAAGTCAGAAAAGCGGTGGCTTGGGTGGATTCATCGGCATCGGGGAGGCGCTGGTGGACGGTGAGGAAAGCGTCGCGGACGCGGGCGGCGGGATCAGGCAAGGCGGTGAGGCGGGCCGTGGTGTTGCCGGGCGCGGCACTCAGGATTTGCGTGAGGGCGGGGGAATCCGTGAAGAATTGAGCCTGCTGGAAGGAAGCGTTGGGCTCGCGCGGCATGACGTCCGGCAGGGCGCCGATGAGGCTGCGGCGGAGGGGGTCGTCGGCAGGGGGCAGACCAGCCGCGATGCGCCAGGAACGGGCGATTTGCTCGGCAGCGAGAGGGCGGCCGGGTGCCGCGGCGAAGGCGTCAGGATCCGGCGCTGCCCCGCTGGGCCCGGGGGGGCCGAGGGCGTAGGGGCGGCTGAGGACGATGCCCCGGATGAGCCGGCGGATGTCCTGGTGCTTGGTAAAATCCTGGGCCAGCCAGTCGAGCAGGGCGGGGTGGCTGGGGACATTGCGGTTGGTCATTTCGTCGACGGGATGCACGATGCCACGGCCGAGGAAGATGGCCCAGGTGCGGTTGACGAAAGCCCGGGCGAGCAGGGGATTTCCCTTGGTGGCGGCGTCGGCGAGGGCTTCGCGCCGGGAGAATTTGGGGACGCGGTTTTTCGCCGTGGGGTTTTGGTATTTTTCGTCGTCGTCCGTTTCCTTTTGTTCGCCGGCGGGCCAGGTTTCGGGCACGGTGTGGCCGGTGAGGAGGGTCACGGTGGCGGGTTGGGACTCCTTTTTGAGGTTGGTGAAATTGATGAATCCCCCCACGGCTGATTCGGAAACATCCCGGGTGCCTTCAATGTTTTTGCTCCGGTTAAAGGCGGCGACGAGACCCCAGTAGTGACCTTGCTTGATCTCCCGGGCGAGGGGGTGGTCGTGGCACTGGGCGCAGTCGACGCGGGTGCCGTAAATGACCGGGCCTACGGCTTCGGCGATTTTCTGGTGCTGGTCTTTTTGCTCGTAAAGGAACCAGGAAGCGCCGGAGGTTTCCGGAGTGGTGGGCCGGGCCTTGATGAGATCGTGCACTGTGTCCGGCCAAGGGCGGTTGGTGGAGAAGGCGTTTTCCAAAAAGGACCACCATCCGTTGGTTTTGCGCTGGTCTTCGCGTTTGGCGCGGGTGCCGCTGCCGAGAAGGATGGCGTCCCAAAGCTCCCGCATGCGGATGGGGTAGTCCGGAGAGGCCAGGATTTGATCGGCCAGGGTGGCGCGGCGCGTTGCGGCAGGAAGGGCGAGAAAGGCGTCGAGTTCCGGGCCAGTAGGGATGCGGCCGGCGAGGTCGAGGTAAAGGCGGCGCGCCCAGGTGGGGTCTTCCAAGGCCGGGGCGGGGGTGAGATGGCGCTGCTCCCAGGTTTCGGCGATGAGGGTATCAATGGCCTGCATGACGGAGTCAAACTCCCGGGGCGGGGCCGGGGCGGGAGCGGCGAGGGCTTCGGCGTCGGGCTTGGCCGGAAGGGCCAGGATCCATTCCTGAATGAGGGCAATGTCCGCCTCAGGCAGCTGCTTTTTGGGCGGCATGTGGGGGTCGGCGTCCGGAGCGAGATGGGCGTAAAGTGGGCTATTGGCAGGGTCGCCCGGGGTGAGGACGGGGCCATCATCGCCGCCTTTTAACACGGCAGCGGGGGTATCGAGTTCCAAGCCGCCTTTTTGCTCCAGGGGACCATGGCACTTGATGCAATGCAGGTCCAGGAGAGGTTGGATTTTAGCCGACCAAAGGGCCGCAGGGTCAGCGGCCTTGGCGGCCGCCAGCGCGATGGCGAGAGGAAAAAAGAACGCGAAAGCCGGGAAGGTGGGGTGGGGTTTCCGGAACATGAGTGGCAGGGGGAGAGCCGTCATTTTGAACGGGGCCGGGTGAAGGTTGCTTTCAGGGTCAGGGCTTTACGGGAATTTTTAAAAACTTTTCGCCGGCAGGCCTGGGAAACCACAGGAGCCCCCCGGTCAGAGGGCAAGTGGCTATTGCTCAGGGGCTTCGCAGTATTTTTCCTCCAAGCGGGCCGCCAGCCAGAGGAAGTCGCTCAGGCGGTTCAGCCACGGGACAAGGTGGGGATTGAGCGGCAGATCTTCCGGGGGCAGGGCGACCACGGCCCGCTCCGCCCGGCGGCAGATGCAGCGCGCCAATTCCAGCCAGGCCGCCCCAGCCCCGCCTTTCGCCCCAGGCATGGACCAGTCCGTGAAGCCGCCCACGAAAACCGACTCAATCGCGGTGCATTCGTCCGACAAGCACTCCAAGGCGTCAGCGCCAAGTCCCTGAAAGCCCTGCTTTTCATAGCGGGCGGCATTTTCCGGCCCGGCTGAAAGCAGGCCCATCAGCGCCACGAGGTCCCCTTGGGCGCGGGCCACTGTGTCGCGGATGCTGCTCAACTGCACATGCACCCGGACCAGGCCCAGGGCGGCATTCAGCTCATCCACCTCCCCCACGGCGTGGAGACGGGGGTGGGCCTTGCCGACGCGCCCGCCGAACAATAAATCAGTCTCTCCGGCATCGCCGCGTTTGGTAGTGATGGACATTCCCATGATGTGTGTGGCGGAGAACGTGGCGTGGGTCCGGCCTGGGTGCACCTTTTATTTTGGAAAGCACATTGCTCAAGGAAGAGGGACGCCAGGAGGGAATGGCCGGTTGGCTGTGGCTCATCCATTATGCCTGGACAATGGCAGGGGATTTGCCTTGGGGAAAAAATGGCTGTGCCCGGGCAGGTTTCCCTGGCCCGGGCACAGTTTCTTGCAGCAACCCCCGATCCATTGGCGGGGCAGCACACCTGCTGGAGCCCGCAAAGTCATTTATCGTCCGAGCACCATCCATGCCAGTTTCCGAAGGGAAAATCCGGCTTTTGCCACGTATTAAAGAAGCAACCACCGGCGAAATGCATTTTCCTGCAAATTTTGGCTGAAATTTCCCAAAGACTCTGCTTTTCTACCCGTGACAAAAGGCCGTCGTCCGGCCAACGTTAAAAAATATGTCTGCTATTGATCCCGTCGTTACTGAACTTGCCGCTTTAAAGAACCTTGGTGAAAAAACCGCACTCTGGCTGGTGGATGCCGGTGTGCGCAGCCGCAGCGAGATGGCCAAGCTGGGTGCCATCGAAGTCTGCCGCCGCATGCTGCTTGCCGGTCACCCCGTGTCCCTCGTCGCCGCCTATGCTATCGAAGGAGCCCTCACGGATACCCACTGGAACCAAATTCCCCCACAAAAAAAACTCGAAGTGCAGCGCCTCTTCGCCGTCATGAAACGCGGCATCGCTGCCGGTCCACCTGTCATCAAAGCCGCCGCCCGTCCTGCCGCCAAGGCTGCGGCTGAGGCTCCTGCCAAAGAGGAAGACAAACCGGCTCCCGCCCCCGAGCCCGTGAAGGCCACCGCCCCAGCCGCAAAACCGGCTGCCAAGGCCACGGCAAAAACAGCAGCCAAAACCGCCGCAAAGCCTGCCGTCAAAGCCGCCAAGTCGAAATAAATCCGGCACCGGATTCCCGCAGGCCCGCCTTCCAGCCATTCTGTTGGAATGATCTCTTGCCTTTCCTGAATTCTGGCACGATTCAGTTACTCTTTGCGCCCCTACCCCTACCGATGAAGTTTGCCATTTTCGGCGACATCCACGCCAACCTCGAAGCCTTTGACGCCGTCATGGCTGACGCCGCCGGGCAAGGAGCCACGGACTACGTTTGCATTGGTGACGTCGTCGGCTACAACGCCAACCCCAGCGAATGCGTCCGCCGCCTTCAGGAACTTGGCTGCCCCGTCGTCAAAGGCAACCATGATGAAGAAGCCTCCGCAGATACCGACATCGTCGGTCTCAACCCGCTTGCGCAAGCCGCTCTTGAGTGGACCCGCCGCGCCTTGTCAGACGAAGACAAAGCCTGGCTCCGTGCCCTGCGCATGGTCCGGCAGGTCCGTGACTTCACCATCGTCCATAGCACGCTCGATACCCCCACCAGCTGGGCCTACGTCATGAATAAATTCGACGCCATGGCCAGTTTCTCCTACCAGTTTACCCAGCTCTGCTTCTTCGGCCACACCCACACCCCGAAAGTTTACAAAAAGGGCACCACGGTCACCGTCGAAAACTCGGAATACACCCGCCTCGAGCCCGGCCGGAAATACTTCATCAATGTTGGCAGCGTCGGTCAGCCGCGTGATGGGGACTGGCGCAGCGCCTACGCCCTTTACGATCACGATAATCAGGAGATCTCCATCCGCCGCCTTCCCTACGACATCGAGACCACCCAGCGCAAAATCCGCGCCGCCGGCCTCCCGGATGCCTTGGCCGAACGACTTTCCCTGGGAAAGTAAACGAGCAGCGTTCAAGGCAGAGGACCCAAGCCGGGGCTTTCCATTGACCAGCCGCAACAAAACCAGGCAATCTCCCTGCTGCCGCACATCGCCCCGGTCCAGTCCACAACAGTTGTCCCCAGCGGGAATCAATGCCACAGCCCGTGGAACTAGCAGATAATTCCGGAAGGATCTGAAGGCACTCCTGTTGTGGATGCCGCATGGGATCCGGGTGAATGCCTCCAGAGCCGCGAGCCTTTGGAAAAATGAATAAGCCTCAACTGGAAGTTGAACCTTGATAGTTGCGAGATTCAATCCCAGGAACCTATTTGAATTGCATCATTCCCCCGCAGGAAAAGTGCTCCCGGTGAGGCAAAGCCTTGGGAATTCCTCCCCGCAACCCTCTCTCAATATCGCTCAGCTTCCATTAAGGCATTGTTGAGCGGTGAGCGAATTCAACTTGGGGGAAACACCTCAAGGACATTTCTTAATTTAAAATCAATATTGAGGCGCTTCCGGCTCGATTTTCGACGAAATTGTCGCGTGGAACCGGTTGCAGTATCAAAAAAATACTGCGGACAAAAAACCGGGTGCAATCACAAATGTTTTATTTTCAACAACTTACGTCAAGTGACGGATGGTCCCGGGGCTCAGAAAAAAAAATCAAAAAAACGACAAGAAAAGCTTTACACCCAGCCAGAGTGGATTTAAACTGAACCCAGCCTACCAGAATCCTCACATCATCAATCCCATGAAATTCAAACTCCCCCTCCTAGTTGGCCTCGCCTCCTTGGCTGCCCTTATCGGAGCTCAAGCACAATCCGCTGTCACCGACCCAGTCGGCTACATCACTATCACCCTCCAGCCTTCCACGAACGGATACAGTGCTATCTCCCCAACCTTGGTGAACAAGACCGAGTTTTCCGGTATTGCCGCCACCGTCAGTGCTACTGAAATTGGTTTCACTGGAACCCCATTGACCGCTGCTGCTTTTGCCTCGGGGTATTGGGTTGAGGTGACCAATGGTGCAGGTGAAGGTGCTTGGACCAACATCACGGGCAACACAACCTCCGCCATCACGGTCGCGGATGACTTGACTGCCTTCATCACTGCTGGCACTTCCACCGTAAAAATCCGGAAACACGTCACGGTTTCTGATTTCTTTGGTGCCACCAACTCTGCCGGCCTTGGTGCAGGTGGAGATGCAGGCACAGCTGACGAAGTATTCTTCATTGAGCCCGGCGGAAATCCTGCTGCAACCACCGAAGTGTTTTATGACGGTGCTGCATGGACTGACTTGGACTTCAACCCTGCTGCTACAAAGCCAATCGAGCCTGGTCAAGGCCTCTTGGTTGCCCGCAAGTCGGCTGCTCCCAAGTCCTTCGTGTTCACCGGCTATGTGAAGACTGGCAAATCCATGATCGCAGTTGCTCCAGGACCAAACGTGGTCTCCATCCCGTCTGCTGTTGGGTATACCTTGGCTTCTTCCAACCTTCGTGGCGCCACCAACTCCAATGGAGCTGGTGTTACTGCTGGTGGTGATGCCGGAACTGCTGATGAAGTGTTCCTGTTCGACGTTAGCCCAACCGGTATCAGCCACTTCTTTGACGCCAGCTGGAACGACATCGACTTCAACCCAGCCGACACCAAAGTCCTGAAAGAAGGCAGCGCTACCTATCTGATTCACAAGACAGGTGCTGCTTACAACTGGGTGGCCCCGGCTGTGGTCATCGCTCCCTGATTAGTAACCTCATTTCACTTAAACCATCATGACTAAATACCTAACACTCGCATTCGTTGCTGTTTCTTTGGCCACCAGCCAGGCTGCAGTCACCATCAACCTCTCGGGAAGCCCAACTACCGGCCCTCAGTTCACCGTTCCTACCGGTTCACTGATCCCTGATGGCTCCACCGTTCGTTTGGGAACCTTCGCTGTGGCTCCCACTGCTGGTTCTACCTTTGCTCAACTTGCTGCTTCCTTCGAGGAATTCGGCAAAATCGCAACTGGAAGCGGTACCGATAACGTATCCGGAGCCGGAACAGGCCGTATCCAGCGGAGCAACATCGCTGGTGGTGCTGACGCAGCCTCTCCTCAGCCTGATAGCTTCTTCGCTACCAAGCCTGTTTATATCTGGGTTTACAGCGGTCCAGCTTCAGGATCTGCTGCTCAGGGTGTTTTCGGTTCTGCCGTGACATTCAAGGACCAAGCTACGGCAGTGTCCGTCAGCATGGGAAGCTTCGTAGGAGCGTTTGGTAACTTTGGCGACGGGGGAGCCTCTGCTGCAGCCACTGTGAATGCCGGTGTGGCTTCTGCCTACCGTTTGGCTGCGCCAATTCCAGAACCTTCTGCTTCTATCTTGGCTCTTCTTGGCATCGGACTTCTGTCCCGCCGCAAGCGCTAATCTGAATCAGGATACCAATTCATAAATTAGGGTAAGCCAGAAATGGTTTACCCTAATTTTTTTGGCTTTAGAAGGTGACCATTATAAGGCACATCCCTGCAGTTCCCGGGATAGGGCATTGATGAACCCCTCGGAATGAAGGGCAGTTATGGCAATCCTGAGCCGGGCTTTACCCTTGGAAACCGTAGGGTAGCGGATGGCGGGGATGAGAATGCCGGCGGTGAGGAGTTGGGCGCTGAGGCGGAGGGCTTCGGATTCAGAGCCAATGATGAGAGGGATGATGGCACTGGCCGGTTCTTCGATGCGGTCTTTCAGGGCGGTGTGGAGGTAGGCAAGGTTGGACCACAGGCGGGCGCGGCGGTCTTCTCCGTAGGCGGTGGGGAGCCAGTGGCGGATCACTTCTTCGATAGTGTGAGCGAGGGAAGGTGAGGGGGCGGTGCTGTAAATAAAAGAGCGGGCCCGGTTGATGAGCAGATCAATGAGAGATCGGGTGCCGCAGAGGTATCCACCGGAAAGTCCCACGGCTTTGCTGAAGGTGCCCATTTGAATGTCCATCCGGGAAGCAAGCCCCAACTTGGCGGCGAGGCCGCGTCCGCCAGGACCATGGATGCCGAAGGCATGGGCTTCATCCAAAAGGAGAAGCGCTCCATATTGGTCCTTGAGTTGGACGATGTTCCAAAGATCGGCCCAATCGCCATCCATGCTGAAGATGCTTTCGGTGATAACAAGGATGCGGCTGGTAGTCTTTCCTTTGGCCCGGGCCCACTTAAGCAAATGCTCCAGCTTTTCCATGTGGTTGTGGGGAAAAACCCGCAGGGTAGCCCCGCTGAGTTTAGCCGAATCAATCAGGCAGGCGTGGCTTAGTTTATCCAGAATGATGAAATCGCCCGGCCCACAAAGGGCAGGGATGCAGCCCATGGCTGCGGCGTAACCGCTGGAGAAGGTCAGGGCCGCCTCGGTATTTTTGAACTTGGCCAAGGTTCTTTCCAAGGATGCATGTGGGGCCAAGGTGCCGCAGACGAGCCTTGATGATCCTGAGCCCGTTCCATAAAGGTCGATCCCATGTTTGAAAGCATTTCGGATTGGTTCTGCATTGGCAAAACCGAGGTAATCATTGGAGGAAAAATTCAGGACTTCCTGCCCGTTGATCTGGACGACAGGGGCCTGCGGGGAATCAATGGTGCGCAGGCTACGGTAAAGCGAGGCCTCATGGAGTGGGGCCAGATCGTCATCAAAACTACGCATGCCGGGATTCCATCAAGTCAAACCGAGAGCCCAATTCAGGAGAGCGGCGGATTCCTTCCAAATGAACTTGGAGGGATTGCCGAGCATGACGCAGATGATGGTGTGGCCCCGGTAGTTGGCGGCGGAGATGAGGCATTTTCCGGCGAGGTTGGTATAGCCGGTTTTCATGCCAATGCAGTGCGGCAGAAAAAAGGGCGAGTTGGGCCGGAGCAGGTGGTTCGTGGTGGTGAGCAGCTTGGAACGGCCATCAGGCCGGGCGATGGTGAGCTGATGCCGGCAGACAATACTCCGGAGCATGTTATTGAAGAGAACCGTGCGGGCGATCAGGGACATGTCCCGGGCGGTGGAAAATTGGCCTTCCGCCGGGAGGCCGCTGGCATTTTTGAACTGGGAATTCTTCATGCCGAGTTGCTGGGCGCGGCGGGTCATCCAAACGGCAAAAGCGGGCTCGCTGGTGGCGCAGGTGCGGGCGACACATCGTGCGGCGTCGTTGCAGCTCTCAATTAGCATGGCCTGCAGGAGGGACTTGAGCGGGTATTGTTCGCCGGCCTTGAGATACATCTTATGTGGCTCCGCTGCTGCATCGTAGGCGGAAACGATCGCCGTCCGGTCAAGGGGAGTGCTTTCCACACAAACCAGGGCGCTGACGAGTTTTTGCGTGCTGGCGACGGCACGGCGCTCGTCTGCGTTTCGTTCGAAAAGAATTTGTCCTCCGACAGCGTCAAGCACGAGGCAGGCTTTTGCGGAGGTGGCTGGTGGTGGCGGCAGGGCGGCTGCCCTGGCGGAGTGCGGAAGCAGGACTGCGCCAGGCATGGCGAGGGCGGCACTTCGCAGAAGGGTGCGTCGGTTCATGGGGTTTTTTTCGTTTTGGGGGTGCGGGAAGATTTTTCGGAGGAAGGTCCGGACTTGGCTGGAGCTAAATCGTTGCCATTTGCGGGAATGGGCAGTTCGGGAGTGGTCGTGGTGGCCGGCTCTGCTTCAGCTTCAGAAGCGGTGTCTGATTCTTCGATTTCAGCCTCGCCGCGGATTTGTTTTTCGACGACTTCGTCCGGCGGTGCGCCGAGGGACCGCGCTTTGCGGTAATGGCGCCCGGCCATTTCGAGGGAGGGAGGTTTCCGCTCGAGATACATCACCGCCAGGTTGAAATGCGCCTCTGAATAATTGGGGTCCAGATCCAGCGCTTTCTGCAGTTCAGCTTCGGCTCCATTGGTCCAGCCTATCCGTTTCAGAATGATGGCAAGCGAGTTGTGGGCGCGGGGGTCGGCAGGATTTTCGGCGACGCCGCGGGTGGTGGCGGACACTGCCATCATGGGCGCTTTGAGTTCCAGGTAAACCAAGCCGAGGGTGAGCCAGGAGTCCGTTAATTCCGGCTTCAGTTGGGTGGCTTTTTCAAGGGATTTCCGGGCGGCCTCGTGCTCGCCCAGTTGGTATTGAACTTTCCCGAGATTGGATAGGGCGGCTGCATTGTCAGGTTCAAGTTTGAGCACGGCTTCCCAGGCAATGCGGGCTGGTTTCCATTGTTGAGCCTGCATGGCGGCAATAGCCCGCCGGGCTGCGGGAGCGGAGTCCAGGGACGGCAATACTTCCCCAAGGGCAAACGACCTGGTTGATACCAGTGTCAGCAGGGCCAAGCAGAAATATGGAAGGAAAGTGGGCACGAAAAAAGATGAAGGATCTGTCCTTCTTAGTGCTTCCCCAGGGTTGGTTCAAATGAGGATTTACCGTCAGGGCTGCACTGCAGTTGCAGAAGAAAACCGGCGCGGAAGTTCACCCGGGTCACCAATTACTCATGGGCTGACCGCCTGCCAGGTGCGGACGTAGTCAATAACAAAGGTCGCGGGCAGGGTGGCGGGATCGGGCAGGCCCATCCAATCGGGCTGGGTTTCGGTGTCCAGAATCAGACGGAGGGGAGTTTTCCAATGAGTGTTGGCGAGGCTGCGCAGGGGTTTTCCATCGAGAAAATAGGTAAGAAGGTCTGCATCCCATTGTAAAGCCCAGGTGTGCCAAGTGGTGGAGGGATTCTCCTGGAGGGAAAATTCCTGTTTGTGGTCGAGGGGAGCGCTCAGCCCGGGGTAGCGGAAAACGGGGGCATTGGTGAAGAGGGTGCGGCCATATTTCGGATGGCCGGGGGCGAGTTCAAAGATGTCGATTTCCGTCCAGCGCTCAGGCTCATTGTGATAAAACCAAAAGGCACTGGTGCCGGCCGAGTTTCCCACCTGACAGCGGATTTCAAAATAACCGTAGCGGATGCGTTTCTAACTGCGGACGATAGCGCAGGTGTAGTCCTTGTATCCTGCAGGCATGTCGGGAACATTTTCCGCCTTGAGCTGCAGTTGGAGTTTTCCGTTCTTGAGCGTGACGTTTTTTTCGAGATAAAGGCCGGGTGGGCGGCCAGGCCACTCGGGATTTTTGGGCTGCCACTTCCCGGCATCCAGCTCGGGCGCGTTGAATTCATCTGAAAATTCGGGAACGATCCGCCAGTAGCCTGGAATGGGTGGGGAGGCCGGTTGTTGGGCCAGGGCTGCGGCTTGAATGGCAAGGAAACCGGGGAGGAAAAGGCCGGGGATCTTCATGAGTGCTGAATATAATAACGCCCTGCCGGATTACAAGGTCCGGCAGGGCGTGGCGTTCGGTTTTAGGCAATGTCTGCCTTGGCGGTTATGGGCCGACTTTCATCATGAAATAACAGCGGTCGGATGTCCCAAGGTATTGCACCGCGATTTCATCCAGGTTCTCGGTCGCAATTCTCATGACAGCACCATCTGCGGTCGCCGGGGTCCATGTGGACAAATCGGTGGAACCCAAAATAACATAGGAAACTCCATCGTTGGCGGCTTGGAAGCCTTTGGTAAAGGTAATGCCGGGGCTGCCTGCGACCGGACCGACGACTCCCTGTTTGGCGGAGGAGCGCACTTTAGGATCCGTGCCGAGGGCGTATTCCAAGTAGTTGGACTGGCTATCACCATCGAAGTCCGCCGTGGCGTCACCGATGCCGGGGAATCCAGCGGCCCATGCATCATAACCGGTTGGCGGGATGGAGACTTCAATATCTCCGGCATCCCGCGGCATCAATTGATATCCAGCAGAAAAGGGATTGCTGCTGTCGAACTGGCTGAGAATCCCGGTAATATTGGCTGGATAGCTTGCTGGAGGCGAGCTGGCGGCGGAACCTGCCTGGATGCGGATGTCGATCGTGGTGGGAGTGGGGTCGGACAGCGTCACCGTGGAAGCCGAGGCCCAGGATCCCACAGGAGTGCCAAGGTCACGAACCTTGATCACACGGCCCTCGTAGAGTTCTGCGTTGGCAAACAGATCGGCCAGAGTGACTGTAAGTGGGGTGGGTTCGGTGCCGGCACCCAGGTCAATCACAGGGTTGGCCGCGCTGAGCAGCAGTTGGGTCAGGCCGTTGAACTGGCTGAGGGGTCCGGAGATCGCATAAACTTTACCCCGTTCCAGGTTGAGGTTCAGTGCGGTGGCAAACAGACCGATGCCGAAGTCACCGTCCTGAATAAATGCGGTGGTGTCGCCGGCGGCGTTGTTGCTGAATTGGGCTTCAGTGCACACGCCTTGAATGGCGACGATTTTATTGCGGTCCAGCGAGATGCCGGAATCATCGACATCCCGCAGCGCGGAAATCGGAATCAGCACTGCTGCCGTTGGTGTCAGGGAAGTTGGCAGGAAGGTCGTTCCACTTTCCGAGGTCTGCACGGGGAAGGGATACCCACTTTCGTCAGTCAGGGCGGTGGGATTCGGGGTGATCAGCCCGGAGATCGTGACCGTGAGGGTATTGGTAGGGGTGATGGCGGTGCCGGTGATTTTGATATCCTGCCCGGTGATAGTGATCACAGGGGTTCCTGCGCCAGCTCCACTGGCCGCAACATTGGGAACGGTGGGGACACCAAATGCGGCAGGGACGCTGATTTTCACTCCACCCAATGCTGGGCTGGCGGAAGTGCCGGTGAAGGTGACGTCGACTTTCTGGGCGGTGCCATTGCGGGCAAAGACGTTTTTGCTGAGGTAGGGGCTGCCTGTGGTCGCATTGGCGATGCTGGCAAGGCCGGTGCCGCTGATGCTGGTAATGCCACGGAGGGTCCGGATATAGCCTTCATTGGTGGCATTGTTGAAATTGCCAAACGCCGCCGCATCGGTTTGAGCCAGGCCTCCGGTGGCATCTGTGCCATTATAGTCCGTGAGGGAAGAGGTGCTGTTGTTGGCGATAACCACCCGGCTGGTGCCGGTGGTGCCGCTGGCAATCAGTTTATTACCTGTCACCAGATCATACTGCGCACCGGCTGCCCCGGCGGCCAGCACGTGCAAGGAACCAATCACTCCAGTTGCGCTGGTGGGGACACCTTCCACGGTGGCAGCTTTGATCATGATCATGTCCGTGGTGGAGATGTCAAAAGTCCCGGTGCCGGATTTGGCGAAGTAGGTGGTATCCGGCAGAGCGAGACGCAAGGTGAAGTCATTGCTGTCGGCGTAGGTGGTGTCACTGGACGTGCCCGCCACATCCACGATGAGGAGCGTGCCAACTTTGACGGCAGCCAGCAGTGGAGTATCGGCGAAGACGTATTTTCCGCCACCATCACTGGCCATACTGCTGGAGAAATCCTTCAGGATCATGCCTCGCATATCGAGGGTGGTTCCGGCCGTGCCATTGCCGATGATAAGGAGTTCAATGGTATCAGCGGTGGATCCGGAGTTGAAATATTTATTCAACACGACAGTCGATGGACCCGCACTGGGTGGGGCATCAATGTTGGTGATGGTCAAGGTGGTGGTGGCGTCCACGTAGCCAGGGGCGGAAGCAGTGATGGTGGCGCTTGAGGAAGCCGTATACACTCCGTCTGGAATGCCTGTCATGACAAAGGGCGCGAAGGTCTCATTGGCGGGAATGATGACGGAGGCCGGGATGGTGGCTTTCGCCGGGGCGGAGTTGGTCAGAGAAACGGTGAGGGCGCTGGCCAGGGGAGCGTCCACCGGGCGCGATATGGTGATATTGACTGAACTGTCCTCGGCGAAGGACGTCGCGTCTGGAGCGAGAGCCAGCACCGGAGCCGCAGGATAGGTGTAAGGGGTGGCGCTGGTGGCAGAGCCGTTGCCCGCCGTGGTGACCGTAATGAGGCCAGTAGAGCCACCGGCGGGAGCGTTCACGCTGATGGAGGTGCCAGCAGGATTGACCGTCGCCCCGGGAGCGGCGGTGCCATTGAAGGTGACGGTAGGGCCGGCACCAAAATTTGTTCCGGTAATCGTCACGGCGGTGCCGGCCGGACCGTTGTCGGGCGTGAAGGAAGTGATCGTGGTTGGCGTGCCGCCTGCAGTGCCGACAGAAACGGTCATAATAAGGTCATCGATCCGGAAATTGGAAGTATTGGCTGAGGCGCTTCCACTTCCGCTGTGACCGTAAAGCCGAAGGGTCAGCGGTGTGGGTGAACTGATGGAGAGTCCGGTATTGGATTTGGCGGCCCATACACTCGTATTGGTGGCGGTCCCGGACGCTGCTGGGATGGCGAAGCCATCCGCACTAGTGAGGAGGCTGTAGGCTTGAGGGCCGGTGCTGGTGCTGCGGCTGCCGAAAGCGATGCCTTGAAGGGTTACCGAGAAACCCGAATCCGGGGTAAGGGTCACTTCGAAGTAGCCACTCTTGTCAGCTGCTGTATCCAAGGCCCCGGTGCGGGCCGCCAAGCCAGCGTTATTGCCTGCAGAGAACCCGGGGTATGTATTCGAAACAGAACCTGCGGTCAGCAGGAGATTGGTCCCTGGGGCTGGGTTATTGTTTCCCCTGGTAATGGGGCTGACGGTGAGATTGGCAGGCACCCCGGAAGTTGGCGTGTCAGTGGTGAAATCCCAGGTGATTTGTGCTTTGGCCGGCAGGGCCAAGGCCACGAAACAGGCCAGATAGCCGACTATCCGGCGGATCGGGTTTTTTGGGGGCGCGTGCATAGGTAGGTAGAGGTAGTAGGGTTTGATCACGAGGAAACTCCCGACGAACAATTTCATGCATCGGCAGGTATGGGTTGGGAATGTCTGCATGCCAGATGCACAAACTTTGCCAACCTTATCGATTATGAGTCGCGGAAACGGGCAGGGCAAGTTATTCGGCTCATGGCTGGGCAACGATTTCGACAGATTCTGATGAATTTCTGTAGTTTTCACCAGTGCCCTGATTCTCAAAAACGGCGGTCATTGAGCGGGTTCAGCGCTTTGGCCCCCCCCCGACAGGTAAAATCCGTTCCTCACGCGGCGGCGTGGGTGGTGGTCCCGCTAGGAATCGAACCTAGATCGCTGGTTCCGGAAACCAGAGCCTTATCCATTAGACGACGGAACCTTGTCTCAAGGTGTTGCAATCTGCCTTTACACGGGGCAATTCGCAACCCATTTTCCGATTTCCTTTTCAATGTCCACATCCCCCCGACGATTGGTGATAAAATTTGGTTCCGGCATCCTGACCCGTCCTGGCACGGCGGCTCTGGATGAGGCGCAGTTTGCGAATCTTTGCCAGGCGATCGCCATTCTGAGGCAGCAGGGGCATGAGGTCATCGTGGTCAGCAGTGGGGCGGTGGCGGCGGGCTTGCAGCCGCTGGGATTTGCGAAGCGTCCGGAGTCCACCAGCGTGCTGCAGGCCTGCGCGGCGGTGGGTCAAAGCCGGCTGATGAACAAGTATTCGACCTTGCTGGGGGCGTGCGGCCTGCACGTCGGGCAGCTGCTGGTCACCCACCAGGATTTTGAAGACCCGCAGCGGCGGGAGAATTTCCGCAACACCCTGATCACGCTGCTGGAGCGGGATAATATCATCCCCATTATCAATGAAAACGACAGTGTGAGCACGGAGGAGCTGAAGTTTGGCGACAACGATGCGCTTTCGGCGCGGCTTGCGGGCATTGTCCGGGCAGATTTGCTGATCCTCTTTACCAGCGTGGATGGGCTGATGCCGCCGGGGGAAACGCAGCGCATTGTGGAGCAGGTGGACGACATCCAGCAGGTGCTGGCCTTTGCCCGGGATGAGAAAGGGGAATACTCTACTGGGGGCATGATCAGTAAATTGCGGGCGGTGGAAGCGGCGGTGCAGGCCGGAGTGGAGACCATCATCGCCAATGGCCGGCGTCCGCAGCAAATCCCGGATCTGGTGGCAGGGAAAGGCGTCGGCACGCGGTTTGCCCCGGCCATCGCGGGCAAAACAATCCAGCCAACAGGCTAACCTCCGGTCATTCCCTATTCCCATGAAAAGCACGGTGTTTGGTCTTCTGGTGCTTCTTTCAGCCGTTACCGGATGCCGCAGCATGCCGGAGCCGCTGAAACTGCAGGCGGTGTCTGTGGCAAGGGTGGTCGAACTGGCGCGCCCCAAGGGGCTGGTGCCGGTGCAGTCCGGGGATTCCACCATCCGCGTGGATTTGCGCTATGCCACTCCTGACAATGTTTTCAAACAGGTGCTGTATCCATCCGGTTTTCCGGCCCTCACAGCGGCGGCCACCGCCAAAAAACTCGTGGCAGCCAACCGTTTTCTGAAGGCGCATGGCCTTGGCCTGAAGGTGCTGGACGCCTACCGCCCGCCGGAGGTGCAGTGGCAGCTTTTCCAAAAATACCAGGATGACAGATACGTCGCGGACCCCCGCAAAAAATGGTCGAAGCACTGTTACGGACGGGCGGTGGATGCCACTCTGGTGGACCTGGCCGGACGGGAGCAGGAAATGCCCAGCAGCTTCGATGATTTTTCGAAAAAAGCTGCGGCGGCCTACACTGGCCCGGACGCGGCGGTGCGGCACCGCCTCGCCCTTCTGCAGCGGGCGATGACCACTGCCGGATTAAGCCTATATCAGGATGAATGGTGGCATTTCAATGACCTGAGCGATCCTGCCGCGCTGTCCGGCCAGCCGGTGTTCGGGAAGGAAATCGGGCTGTAAGGGTCCAGCCTGCCATCAAAATCACGGGCCTGGCGCGGGCGGCTTTCCGGGTAAAAGCAGGCCCGGCAGAGCTTTTCCAGTGCGTCCCGCGAGGGACCCGCCTGCCCACCCGCCGCCAGCACCATGCTCCATTGGGTCAGGGCGAAACCGCCTGGACCAACTCCGGAAAAGTCCGGAGCGTCCTGCGAATTTTCTGAAACCGGCTCAACTATACATTGCCACCCTGACGCACCGTGTCCGGCTGGCAAGCGTGGCTTCAACTCCGCAGACGGGGTTATTTCGCCGGAGGTTTTTCGGCCGTGGCCGGTTTATCGGAAATCTCCGGACGCAGGAACATACGGTTTTCCTTGTAACTGATCACCGCGTCCAGCTCGCGCAGGAAATCCGCGCCGAACAGCGCATCGTAATCGCCCTCACCTTTCAGCGTCTTCAAATCCTTGAACAGATCCGCCACCATCACTTCCCGGTTCGCGATCAGGGCATCCCCGATTTTCATGGTGGGCACGATACTCAGGGCTGCCGGGGCATCCCCGCCAATGCCGTAAATGCGCTCCGTCATCGGGCCGATTTCCAAGCCTGCTTTTTGCGCAAAAGCGAGGTGCAGCACGCAGCCATGAGCCCCGGTATCAATCAGGAAGCGGGTCTTGGTTTCCTTCAGGGTGCCATCCACCAGGATGTGATTACCCTCCATGCGGTAGTCAAAGGATTGGTAATTCCGCAGTTCCAGCAACTCCTTCACAGTGAGGGTGCGGAATTCCGGCTGCTTCGCCAGGTCGTCGCGCAGCTTGCTCCAGCCCTCCACCATGTGGCGGTCTGTTTCGCCCAGCTTGTCAAATTCCAAGGGAGCCATCTTTCCGTCCTGGAAGCGGAAAATCGCCTTGGCCTCAGTCGTGTTTTTATCGGAGAGGGCTGCCGTGAAGGTCTTGCCATCCGCCATCGTCCAGCGGCGGAATTCCGCCTTTACGTCATTGGGCGCAGCTCCCTTCGGCCCGCCGGGTTTATTGATATTGTCCGGCTTCAGGAACATCCGGCCCTCCCGGTAGGAAATTACCGCATCCAGCTCACGCAGAAAATCCGCGCCGAAAATCACGTCGTAAGTCTTCTTCCACTCGCCTTTTTTGAAAAGGTCGGTCGCCAGCAGTTTGCGTTTTTCGATCACCGCGTCGCCCAGTTTGATGCTCGGCACCACGGTCACCGCCGCCATGGCCTTGCCTCCGACGCCGTAGACTTCCTGGTCGTAAGGGCCGATTTCCAAGGCGGCTTCCTCCGCAGACCCATTGTGAATCATGGAGCTATCCGCTCCCGTATCTACCATGAAGCGCATCGCCTTGCCATTCACCAGGCCGTCCACATAAATGTGGTTTCCTTCGATATCAAATTCAAAGGACTGGTAGCCACGCAGCTCCAGCACTTCCCGCACCGTGAGCTTGGCGAACTCGGAACTGTTCAGCAGCTCATCCTTGAACTTCGTCCACTTCCGGATGTAGTTTTGGTCCGGATCCGCCAACTCCCGGATCGTGCGGGTCACCGTTTTTCCATCCTGCAGCTTCAGGGTTACCGAGGTCGTGGTTTTTTCCACCACCACCGCATAAAAAGCTTTGCCATCCCGGGTATTGAAACGGCGGTAGGCAGATCCATCCTGCGCCCCGGCTGCCTCCAGGGAAAAAACGATCGTGCAGACAAGCGTGGGGAGGAAATGCCGTTTCATATCGGAGGATAGGGTGGAAATCCGGAAAAGCCCGGAATTGGAGAAGTCGGAGGAAACTGATGGACAATCGGCGTGGATTCGCCCTTATTTCAACCAATATCATGAACCGGCTGAATTTTTCCTTCCGCAGTCTCCTTTTGGCAGGAGCCACTCTGTTCTCCCTTCCCCATGGGGCTCTGGCCCTGGAGCCCCGCACCTGGATTAGTCTGGATGGACGCACCATCGACGCTGAATTGATCAAAACCGAAGGTGACATGGTGGAACTCAAGGACAAGGAAGGCCGCATCCTCAAAGTGCCCAAGCTCTCCCTCAGTTACGGCGACAACGACTATATCGCGGAATTCGCCCCTGACGAAAAGAAAAACAGCCTGACCCCCAAGCCGTCCGGCAAAGTGAAGCTGCCCAGTCCTGCCAAGGAAATGAAATTCAGCCCGAAGGCAGTGAAAAAAGATGCCGGGGAAATCAAACTGGGGGACATCGCCTTCCGGTTTTGTGAATCGCCGCACTTCAAGATTCTATATTCAAAAGGCGTCGACCCTTCCGACACCGCAGAACTGGCGGAGCGCCTTTGGCACGATACCGCCTTCTTCCACGCCAGCTTCGCCGGCAAATTCAAGGACCGTCGCATGGCGATTATCATGACAGACACGGAAAAGGACTACCCAGCTCTCGGCAAGTGGTTTGAGGAAGAACTGCGCTCCTCCGGAAATACCAAAGCCGCAGACAGCATCCAGAAATCCTGGCTGGAAGGCGGGTCCACCACCATAAATCTGTCCTCCGGCACCGCTGCTGACAATGGCCTGCTCACGGAAGCCACTGTCATCCGCATGATCGGCCGCACGCCGCCCAAAGACCAAAAAGCCCAGGGCGACTCCGCCAAGGGAGTCTGGGGCTCCTTCCGCACCCATGTCCTCTCCGGTGACCTCATACGAATCCAAGCCGGAGGGGTGAGTGGTTTTGCCAAGGAAGGCATCTTCGCCATCTTTACCGGGCATAGTTTTTACAAGGAAATAGACCTGACCGGCACCTCCGTTACCGGCGTCATCCAGCAGGACACCGGAAACAAAGCCAGCGCTGGCAAAGGTTATGAAAACGGGAAAAACTGGGCTGGAGAATTGAAGCAACGGATCCGGAAGGGCGACGTCAAACCCAGTCTCTTCACCCTCTTCGCCAGTTCCCGCAATGACGCCAAAGCGGATGATCTCGCCCTCGCCTACAGCTTCTCCCGCTTCCTCCAAAGCACCCCGGAGCGCCACACCGGCTACGGTAAACTCATGGAACGCATCAGCACCGCCAAACAAGTCCCTGACGCCGCTTCCATTGCGAAAATCTACGGCCTCGAAAATGAGGAAGCCCTCGAAAAGGAATGGCTCAGCTACGTCAGCAGCGGGGATTTCCGGTAGGAATCAACTCCGGGAAAAAGTTCTTGCTGGGATAAGGATCGCTCAGTGCCAGCAAGACCAAAAAGGCTGTGAAATAGCAAAGGGAGATCAGCACCACACCCAGCAAGCGGCACCCGGTCATTTTGCGGACAGAGGGAGTGAGGCTGGTCATCGCGGAAAACCGGGTGGCATTATTTTTTGCTGCGCAGACTCTTCCCCGTCATCTCCGCAGGCTGCGCCACGCCGAGCATGTCCAGCAACGTGGGGGAAATGTCGGCGAGGATGCCGTTGTTGACTTCCCACTCCCCGGCGTCGGCGGCGACGTAAAGGCCGTGGACGAGGTTGGTGGTGTGGGCGGTGTTGGGGGTGCCATCGGGGTTGCGCATGAGTTCGCAGTTGCCGTGGTCGGCGGTGATGAAGAGCTTGCCGCCGAGGGCGAGGGTGGCTTCGACCATCATGCGCACGGCGAGGTCGATGGTTTCACAGGCGTGGATGCCGGCGGCGACGACGCCGGTGTGGCCGACCATGTCAGGGTTGGCGAAGTTGAGGATGACGAGGTCGTAGTTTTCGAGGCGGCGGATGACCTCGAAGGCGAGGTCGGGGGCGCTCATCTGGGGCTTTTTGTCGTAGGTGGGGACTTCCTTGGGACTGACGGCCATGTAGCGGTCTTCACCGGGGTTGGGGACTTCAACGCCGCCATTGAAGAAGAAGGTGACGTGCGGGTATTTTTCGGTTTCGGCCGCGCGGAGCTGGGTGAGGCCGGCGGCGGCGACGACCTGGCCGAGGAGCTGGTCCATGCTGGTCTGGGTGAAGATAACGCGGGCGCCGAAGGCGGCGTAGGTGGCGTCGTATTCGGTCAGGGTGTAGTAGCCGATTTTGGGACTGACGGTGCGCTCGAAGCCGGTGAAGTCCGCTTTGAGGAAGGCATCGCTGAGTTGGCGCACGCGGTCGGCACGGAAGTTGAACCAGAGGACCACGTCGCCATCGCGGATGCGGGCTTCGTTCGGGTGGCTGAGGATGAGGGGTTGGAGGAATTCGTCGCCCCGGGGGTCGGTGGCGTAGGATTTTTGGATGGCCTCGACCGGGGAGCCGGTGATGGCTTCGCCCTCGCCTAGCACGATGGCATCCCAGGCGAGCTTGCTGCGCTCCCAGCGGTGGTCGCGGTCCATGGCGTAGTAGCGGCCGATGATGGTGGCGATTTTTGCGCCGCTGGGCACGAGGTCGCGTTCGAGCCTGGCGACATATTCGGCTCCGCCCTGGGGAGCGGTGTCGCGGCCGTCAGTGATGGCGTGGACCATGAGGTCATCGCAGCCGGCGGCTTTGGCAGCATCGCAAAGGGCGGTGAGGTGGTCCTGGTGGCTGTGCACGCCGCCATCGGAGACGAGGCCGAGGAAGTGGAGGCGGTGGCCTTGGGCTTTGGCAAAGGCTTCCTTGAGGACGGGGTTTTCCTGGAGGGTGCCTTCGCGGATGGATTTGTTGATGCGGGTGAGATCCTGATAGACGATGCGGCCCGCGCCGAGGTTGAGGTGGCCGACTTCGCTATTGCCCATTTGCCCGGCGGGCAGGCCGACGTCCTCGCCGCTGGCGCTGACGGTGCCGCGCGGGTAGGTGGCGTAGAGGTGATCGTGGAAAGGGGTGCGGGCGAGGAGGGTGGCGTCGCCATTGGCCACGGCTTCAGATTTCCCGCCGGGATTGATGCCCCAGCCGTCGCGGATGATGAGAACTACAGGTGATTTTGCCATTCGGGGAGAAACCACGGCTGGGGCGGATTGCCATGGGGAATTTTGAGAATGGCCCCCCCTTTGAGGTTGGGCCACCTGCAGCACCGGCCCTTAAATCTTAACTCAGCGCAAAGGGCTCGACGGGGATGTTGGCTGTGGCCGGGGGATCTGCAGGCATGGGCGGCTCTGCGAAGGACGTCATTTCCGCAGGAGCTGCAAGTGGGGCCGTTGGGGCCGGTGTGGCTGGGACAAGTGCGTCATGGTCAGGGGCGGGCACGTCTTCGGCTGACGTTGCTGCGGGGAAGTGGTATTCCACTTTGCCTGTTTCGGTGATGCTGAGATGGCCCAAGGCTTGGAGCGATGCCATGAGGCGGAGGGCGTCCTCCTCCTGGGTGGTTTTACCCATGTAATTGCGGAGGTGATTCAGCAGGGCGGTTTTTTTCCCAGGCCGGCTGGAGGGGTTTTTCAGGAAATGCCCGAGGGCTTTTAAAATGTTGGATTCCGTCAGGGCGGAAGAGTTTTCCAGGGAAACGGGGGAAAATTTTGCCACTGGCGAAACGGCGGTGGCAGCCTTCGCGGGCGGGGATTTTGGTGGGCGGGTGGAGGCTGGGCTGATCGCGGTGAGCAGGGCGCTGAAGTCAGGGTGACGGCGCACTTTGAGGTGGCGGCTGCGCAAATGTTCCACCAGCGGATCAAAGCCGGTATCCTTTGAAACGATATGAAACCACCCGCCGGGGTCCAGCACCGCAGCCCGCCCGACGTAGTAGGCGAGAGCAAAATCCAGCGCATCTTTCCCAGAGGATGTCAGGCGGATCAGATGCACGTTGTCAGGGTATTGCAGGAGCTGCTGCACCGTCTCCACGGCCATGCGGGACTGCTTCGCGCCGATCAGCAGGGTCAGGTGGACGGGCCGTTTTTCCATGATGGAAAAATCCAGCTGGTGGACATTTTCAAAGTCCACGAAGACGTGGTGGATCAGGGGAACATCAGCCAGGGGCGGCGTCACGGCAGGCGCGGGGAGGTAAAGCTTGAACAGGGGGTAGCACCATTTCAGGCCCGGCCTGCCTTTCCAGGAGGAGATTCAGCCGCCTTTGACAAAAGCTGAGACGTCTGCGCTGAGTTTTTCCAGGGAGGGCAGGTTGGTATACATCATGTGGCCTCCATCGTAGTGCTGCCAGGTAAAATTCGCCCGCTGTGCCGGGGTCAGGTCCATGTGGCGCACGCTGTAGTCGATCGCCTCGCCAGGGGTCGCCAGATCATGATAGCCGCAGGCGATGAAGACCTTCAGGGAGGCATTCATATTCATGGCCTTGCTCAGGGTGGAGGCCACTTCCAGATATTCGTTGGTGGCCAGACTGTAGTTCCAGCCGGTCATGCCAGGGCCACCCAGGATCTCGTAGGGGCGGTCCGTCTGGTAGTTCAGCCCGGATGCCTCGCGCAGGTAGGAATTCATGGTCGTGGCGAAAGCCCCGAACACCACGTCATAGGAAGGATCGTTTTCCTGACCGGACACCCGCCCATCAAAGCGGCCGATGACCTTGTCCTCGGCCTCCAGCACCTTGCGGCGGAACAAGGAAGGATCGATCCTCAGATTGCTGCGCAGCACCAGATCCATTGGCAGGCTGGTCAGGGCGCTCAATTCCGCCGCCACCGCCTTGCGTTCATCCTCTGCCAGGGCCGCGCCTTTCACCAGCGCCATGGCGTAGCGGCCTCTGGCAAATTCGGTGGCCCGTTGTTGGGTTTTGGCAAAGTCAGCCTGCAGTTCCGGGGCGAGCTTCCGGTGGTAGTGGGCTACGGCACTCATCCCGGGCAGCCATGTCAGGAAGGGCACATCATTCTGATCCTCCGGCGAGAGGGTCTTGAAATCAAACAATCCGCTGACCACGATCAATCCATTCAGATACATGCCATAGCGGCTCTGCAGGTGCTCGGCCAGACCCGCCCCGCGGATGCCGCCGTAGCTTTCCCCCATGAGAAATTTCGGGCTGCTCCAGCGCTGGTTTTTTGTCACCCAAAGGCGGATGAAATCGCCTACGCTTTCCACATCCTCACGGTATCCGTGGAACTGGCGGGCGTCCTCCCCCTTTTCCGGGCGGCTCAGTCCCGTGCTCACAGGATCGATGAACACCAGGTCGCAATCCGCCAGCAGGGTGTATTGGTTATCCGTCATTTCAAACGGCGGGGCAGGGGCCGTCACTCCCTCTGCTGGCAGCACCACCCGGCGCGGCCCGAAGGCACCCAGGTGCAGCCATACGCTGGAGGAACCCGGCCCGCCATTGAAGCAAAAACACACGGGCCGCTTCGCCCGCGCCGCAGGATCCCCATCCGTGCGCAGATAGGCGATGTGGAACACCTCCGCGCGGGGCTCGCCATAGAGCTTGGTCAGGGTCAGGGGCCCGGCGGTGGATTTGTAAGTCACCTTCTGCCCTTTCACGATGATGTCGTGCATCGTCTCCACCACCGCCGGCATCTCGGGCTTTTTGTCGTCCTTTTTCTCCTCCTTTTTCTCCTCTTTTTTCTCTTCCTTGCCCGGCTCCTTTTTTTCCTCAGCAGGGGCCTGGGCATGGAGCCAGCAGGGGGTGAGTGTTAGCAAAACAGTGGTCAGCAACAGCGTGGAGCGGCTCATGGAGGAGTTCAGAGGTGGGGTTGGGATGGGAAAAACCAGCAGGATTCCCGCTGGAGCGCCGCTGCACTGTAACTATATCTGGTAAAATGACCAGTCCTGATTCCATCACTCTGCACCGCCCGCTCGATATGCACCTGCATCTGAGGGATGGCGACATGCTGCGCCTTGTCGCGCCCCACAGCGCTTCAAATCTGGCGGGTGCCGTCATCATGCCCAACCTGGTGCCGCCGCTCACTTCGGTCGAAATGCTCACCGCCTACCGCGGGCGCATCCTCGCCGCCGCCGGGCCTCATGCCGCCAGCTTCCAACCGTTGATGACGCTTTTTTTCCAGCACTACACGGAAGCCGCCCTCGCCGCCGCCCAGCCGCATCTTTTCGCGATCAAGCTCTATCCGCACGGCGTCACCACCAATAGTGATAGCGGCATCCACTCCATCGATGCTGCCGAACCCACTCTGAAGCTCATGGAAGCCATGGGCATCCCGCTCCTCGTCCATGGGGAAACCACCGGTTTTGTGCTCGACCGCGAGGCGGAATTCCTCTCCATCTACGGGCGGCTGGCCACCCGTTTTCCCCGCCTCCGTATTGTAATGGAGCACATCACCACGGCTGCCGCAGTGGCGTTGCTGGACCGTTTTGAAAACCTCCATGCCACCGTCACCGGACACCATCTGGTGATTACGCTGGATGATGTCGCCGGTGGCCTGCTCCAGCCGCACCTATTCTGCAAGCCCATCGCCAAGCGCCCGGAAGACCGCGATGCCCTGCTCGCTGCTGCCCTGGCCGCCCACCCCAGGCTCATGCTCGGCAGCGATAGCGCTCCCCATCCGCAGCACGCCAAGGAATGCTGCGGTTGTGCCGCTGGCGTGTATACCGCGCCGCTCCTGCTCCCACGCATGGCTCAGCTTTTCGCGGAACACGGGGCCTTGGAAAACCTCCAGGCTTTCGTCAGCGACAACGCCATCCGCATCCACGGCCTGAATCCGCCGGACAAATCCGTCACCCTCGCCCGGCAGCCATGGACGGTGCCTTCGGCCTACGAGGGCGACCCCGGCTTGAAGGTTATCCCATGGGAAGCCGGCCGCGAATTGCTGTGGAGTATCCAAGCGTAGCAGGGCCTTCCAAGCCTTGCGAAACGCCCCCTTTTGAAAAATCCCAGGACGAAAATCTTCCGCCACACCGCCTCATCATCAGGAATATTTTGCCAAGCTCAGACATCAGGCGTAATATTTTATACTCGAAGCCCACCGTGAAAACGCTGACCGCCATCCTCCTGCTCCTCTCGCTGGTTCTGCCAGTGGGCACGCTGTCGATGGCCATGGCTTCCCCGGCTGCCGCAGTCTGCAATGTCGTCGTGGATGACTCCGGCACGACCTGTTGCGAACCGGCTGCGGTCCACTGCTGTTGCGATGCAAAGCCCGCCGGGCCGCTGGATCCTGCGCCGCCCCTCCCGCTGCCCTCCTCTTCAACTTCCGCCGCCAAGGACATTGCGGCTTCCCTGCCCATTCTGTTCACTTTGGCGGAACTTCCCCGTCTTTCGGAAGCGACTCCGCTTTCCGCCCCCTTCAGCGACCGCGCACCTTTCGCCACGGCCCCGCCTGCGCGACTCTGCGTGCTGCGCTGCTGTTTGCTAATTTGAGCCGACGTCGAGGGACAACCGCGCCCTCATTCCGTGAATCGATGGTTCACCCCCGGCTTTGAAAATCACGTGACTGACTGATCTCCACGGTCCCTCACCTGAGCCAAAGCCGCTTTGGAGGGCGCGTAGTTTGTCACCGCACTAACCCGGCTCCGCAGCACCCGTCACCGGATCCAACGGGTCCCCTCCCTATTAAAGGATTCCAACCCTTTCCGGGGACTACCCCCGGACTACCAAAACAAAACACCAAACAAAAACACCAAACGAAATGAAAACACTACTCGCCCTCACGTTCGCCCTCGCCGCCCTGCCATTCGCCCAGGCCAAGACCAGCGCCCCGGCCCCCGCCGCCGCCGCCTGCTGTGCTTGTTGCGATGGAAGTTGCTGTGCTGATGGATTATGCTCCGGCGACTGCTGCGATGGGAATTGCTGCGAAGCTGCCTGCTGCGCCAAGTAATCCGCAATCTCCCAGCGGGCGGAAGGTGACTCCTTCCGCCCGCCCGGCCCCTCCGCCACGTTCTCCACTATCCTTATTCATGAAACGATTCCTCATTCCACTGGCCATGCTGGCCGCCCTCCTCCAAGCTCCCGCCAAAGTGATGGAATACGATCTGCATATTGCCGAAACGCAGGTTGCCCCCGCCGGCAAATCCGTCACCGGCCTTACGCTGAATGGCAGCATTCCCGGCCCTACCCTGCGCTTCACGGAAGGCGATTGGGCCCGCATCCGTGTCCATAATGACCTCCCCCACCATAGCACCTCCACTCATTGGCACGGCCTGCTCGTGCCCAATGCCCAGGACGGTGTCCCGGAAGTCACCACCCCCTCCATCCAGCCCGGCACCACCCACACCTTCGAATTTCCTATCATCCAATCCGGCACCTACTGGTATCACTCCCACACCCACCTCCAGGAGCAGCAGGGCCTCTACGGAGCCATCGTCATCCAGCCTAAAAACGCTCCCCCCTCCCCCCGTGCTGACCGCGAACAAGTTCTCCTCATGTCCGACTGGACCAATGAAGACCCCCACGAAGTCTACCGCAGCCTCGCCCGTGCCACCGAGTGGTATTCCCTGAAAAAAGGCACCACCCAATCCCTCTACGGGGCATGGAAAGCCGGGGCGCTCCCTGACTTCTTCGCCCGGGAGCGCACCCGCATGAAGCCCATGGACCTCTCCGATATTGCCTACGACGCCTTCCTCATCAATGGCCAGCCCAACACCACTCTCAGCGGAAACCCCGGCGAAACCATCCGCCTCCGCCTCATCAATGGCTCCTCCGCCACCTATTTCTATCTCACCTCCTCCACCGGCCCCCTAACGCTCGTTGCTGCGGATGGAAAACCCGTCAAACCCGTCAAAGTTGAGCGTCTGCTCATGGCCATCGGCGAAACCTACGACGCCCTGATCACCCTGCCTGCCACCGGCACCTATCAAATCCGTGCCACCGCCCAGGACGGCTCCGGCCACGCCACCGCCACCCTCGGCAGTGGCCCCCTCCACCCGGCCACCGATCCCCCTCTTCCAGAACTCTACCGCATGGACCACATGCTGGAAGCAGCTTTGGATGAAGGCCCCGGCGTCCACTTCCCCCGCCCCACCGCCCCCTATCCCATCCTCGAATCCCCCACGCCCACTGCTTTCCCCAAAAACCGCCCCATCCGCGGCATCGCCCTCCACCTCACCGGCGATATGGAGCGCTACCTCTGGTCCTTCAACGGAAAGACCATGACCGAAGAAAGTGTCGTTCCTATCAAAAAAGGAGAACTCCTCCGCATCGAACTCATCAATGACACCATGATGCACCACCCGATCCACCTCCATGGATTTTTCTTCCGACTTGTCAATCAACACGGCACCCGCTCCCCGCTGAAGCACACCGTGGACCTGCCACCCATGGGCCGGCACACCATTGAGTTCGAAGCCAACACCGCCGGCGACTGGATGTTCCACTGTCACCTGCTCTATCACATGATGGCCGGCATGGGCCGCGTCTTCTCTGTGAAAGACGACCAGGCCATTCCTGCTTCCACCATGCCCGACATGGCGATGGACATGCCAGACATGAAGGACATGCCCGCCATGCACCATCACAGTGGCATTTCCCTGGGCCCCAAAAAAGCCGGGGTCAAACAGGCAGAAGCACTCGGCGTCAATCTCGGGGAACACGCCCACGACATGCCCGCCCTCTGGGCCAATGTCTCCCTCCAGTCCCATCTCAGCGAAGGCCTCATCAACTACCGCCAGCTCCGTGATGACTATCAAATTATGTGGGAAGCCGGCTGGCAGAACACCGATACGACCGAATACGAAACCGACGCCACCTGGGAGCGCTGGCTCGGGCCCGATTTCCGCGCGTTCGTGGGGGCCCGCTTCACCAATATCGAAGATGCCAACCACCGCGCCATCGCCGGACTCCGCTACCGTCTGCCCGGAATGTTCTGGTCCACTGCCCTCATCGACAGTGAGGGCGACGCACGCCTTTCCCTCACCAAAACCCTCCAGCTCACCAGCCGCCTCGCCGCCTTTGGGAAAGTCGACTACGACACCGGAAGCCAATGGGAATGGAGCGCCGGGGCCGAATACGTCCTCACCAAATCCCTTTCCCTGGTCGGCCAATACAGCTCCGACTACGGCCTCGGCGGCGGCGTGAATCTCCGCTTCTAACTCCAGAACCCTGTCTCTGAAAACCACACAACCCAACCCAAAAAACAAACCAAATGAAAAGCACCCCCGCTCTCCTCCTCGCCGCCATCGGCCTCATCCTCAGCTCCTGCGCTTCCTCCGGCGGCAGCGGCGTAAAGCCCTATCTTAAAAACACCTGCATTGTCTCCGGCAATACCCTGGGCTCCATGGGCCCCGTTATCACTGAAGTCCACAATGGTCAGGAAGTAAAATTCTGCTGCAAACCCTGCATCAAAAAATTCGCGGCTGACCCCGCCAAATATCTCGGAAAACTGTAATCTGCCGCTGTCAATCAAGCCAAAACCCACGTATTGAACACCACCCAAATGAAAACAACCCTGCTCCTCAGTCTTGCCGCTCTTCTCGTCCTCTCCGCCCCCGTGCTCCGTGCGGAAGAGCCCAAACCTGCTCCCAGCCCGCCCCCAGTCGAGGCACCCAAAGTCAAACCCTATCCCCTCGATACCTGCATCGTCTCCGATGAAAAACTCGGCAGCATGGGCAAGCCGGTCGTCTTCACCCACGAAGGCCAGGAGATCAAACTCTGCTGCAAATCCTGCAAACCCAAGTTCATAAAGGATCCTGCAAAATACCTCGCAAAACTCAAGAAATAACCTGAACCCAGGCCCTGCTGGCGGTGCCCGTGGATGGGGCATCGCCGGTGGCTGCCTTTTTCCCCTCATGCATCCCGGATTTCTCCTGTTGATGGCCTGCTGGGGCGCGACCCGGGCTTGGGCGGCCGATCCTTTTCAACCGGCTGCCGAAGGCATCCGCTTTCCGGCCCATCCCAATGTGGTGGACGTGACCAAGCCACCCTATCAGGCAAAGGGGGATGGAAAGACCGATGATACGGCTGCCCTGCAGCAGGCGATCAATGAACACACCGGTCGCCATCATTTCATTTATTTGCCAGCAGGGACCTATCTGATCAGCGCGACTCTGAAATGGCCGAAGCAGTTCGCCGGGCACGACAATTGGGGCTTCACCACCCTCCAGGGGGAGTCGGCGGAAAAGACCGTGATCCGCCTCAAGGATGGCACTTTTACCGATCCGAAGCAGCCGCAGAGTCTGATGTGGTGTGGCGGATTCGGCTCGGCGGACTGGTTTCATAACCATGTGCAGCATCTGACTTTCAGCACTGGCCGGGGGAATCCGGGAGCGGTGGGCCTGCAATTTTACAGCAACAATTACGGCGCGGTGCGGGATTGCTATATCCGCTCCGAAGATGGACAGGGCGTGGCCGGGCTGGACCTCGCGCACCGTGACATGAATGGACCCCTGCTGGTGCGCCGGGTGGTGGTGGAGGGCTTTGGGAAGGGCGTAGTGACCGGCCGTTCCGTCAATAGCCAGACCTTTGAATTCCTGACCCTGAGGCGGCAGCGGGAGTTTGGTTTTGAAAATGAGGGGCAAGCGATCGCCATCCGTGGCCTCCGCAGCGATAACACGGTGCCGGCGGTGCGCAGTTATGGCACCTTTTGCCTGCTGGAGGCTGATTTGAAGGGCACCGGCGACGCGGCAGGCAAGCCGGCGCTGATCAATTACAACGGCGGCCGGATGATGCTGCGGGATGTGAGGACGGCGGGCTATGGACGCGCCCTGGGTGACGTGGCCACCCCGGACTTTGCTGCTGCCCTGCGGGTGACGGGTGAGGACAAACCTGGAAGCGCCGGCCCGGTGGTGATAGAGTATTTTTCACAACCGGCGGCCACCCTCTACCCGGGCCGGGCTGATTCGCTGCGCCTGCCGGTGGAGGAAACCCCGGAATTTCCGCGTGAGGATCCTGCCAAATGGGCGGTGGCCGATGCCTTTGGTGCCGATCCCACGGGAGGGCAGGATGCTGCGGAGGCGATCCAGCGGGCGGCGGATTCCGGCGTGGCCACGCTGTTTCTGCCGGGCCACTATGCCCTAACCAAGCCCGTGATCCTCCGGGGGAAGGTGAAGCGGATCATCGGACTGGGCGGGCAGATTGATTATTTCTCCAAATCGCCCCGGGCTTTCCGCATTGAAGGACCGGGAGAAACGGTGACCTTTGAACACTTCGGGAGCATCCTTAGCGGGATCGAAAACACGACCAGCCGCACCGTGGTGCTGCGCAGCGTGGGAGCCCGGATTTACAGCCAGGGCACCGGGACGATCTTTTTTGAGGATGTAGCCGGGCATGAGCTGGCCGTGAAAAACCAAAAGGTTTTCGCCCGGCAATTGAACATTGAGAATGAAGGCACGCACTTCCTGAATGACGGCGGCAAGGCCTGGGTGCTTGGTTATAAAACGGAACGGGGCGGCACCCTGGTGGAGACCCGGCATGGTGGCCAGTCGGAGATTCTGGGCACCTTCAGCTACACCACCACGGCGGGAAAGCTGGCCCCGATGTTCGATACCCAGGACAGTTCCATTTTTGCCTTTTTCAGTGAAGTTTGTTATTCCGGCGATCCGTTCGCGACCCTGGCCCGCGAACGGCGTGGGGCGGCGGTCAAGGAATTGAAGCGCGGCGAAGGACACACCCTGCCCTACGCCGGGCGGCCCTGAGCGGATTTACAAAACCGTTATCTTGCCGTCCGGCGTCTTGCTGAAGGCGTGCAGTTGTTGGCCATTGGCATCAATGTGGCGCAGCAGCAGCCGGGAAGCGTTCACCTGGAGATGACTGAATCCATGGACGGCTTGATTGAACGGCACCTTGCGTGCATTCTTCAGATTCCGGACCCGGGCTCCGCCGGCACCGGAGACAACAAAGCTGGTTTTCAAACCCTCCAATTCCAGATGCTGGAGATCGTGATCATGGCCGCCACAATAGAGATGCACCCCATGCTGCTGGAAGAGCGGGCCCCACGTTTCGATCAGGGTTTTGGTATCGCCATGGGAGCCATTGGAATAAAACGGATGATGGCCCAGACAGATCAGCCAGGGTGTCGTCCGGGGCTTGGCCAGTTCTGCGGTCAGCCACTGGTGTTGAGCCGCTTCCTCCGCCGCACTGAGCCACCATGGCTTGCGGTTGCCCACCGGGGAGCCGTGCAGCCTCTCATTGATGGAGCGCCAATTGGTATCCAGCACAAGGAAGGTCACGATAGGCTTCTCCGCAGGCCAGTCCACACGGTAATACTTGGCCGGCATTTTCCATCGCGTTTCTGGCTGTTTGGCGTAGTCCAGTTGGATCTGTTCGCCATCCGTGGTGTCATGATAGTCATGGTTGCCCAGCATGGCCCAGCAGGGACCCGGAAAGACCTTTTCCGGAAAGAGATCTTCAAATCCGCTGCGCCAGCGCGGGGACTTCACCCCTCCCTTCACTTCCTTGTAAAAGTTGTCGCCCAGCAGCCAGAGGCCCTCCGGGCGGAGTGGGCGTTTGCTCACGTAACGGGTCATACCTGACGCAACGGCTTCCATTGGTTTTTCCATGCTGCCGAAATCCCCCAGCATCATGAAATGCCGGTCCTCCGGCATGTCCAATCCGTCCGCCAGGGCCTGGCGTGGCGAAAGATTCAGCCCCAATGCGGCACTGGAGCAAAAGAGGGTTTTCAAGGCACGGCGACGGGTGAAAAAGGTCATGGTGATATAAGGGTTGAGACCGGGAAAAACCGGCCGGCCAATCCGGGCGGATGGACTGCTGAATAAACGCCATCGGCTTCCTGAATTGCCCAAAAAAATTCAGGGGGGGGATAATTGCAAATTGCCTGGTAAATTGTTTTATCCGTCTGCCTCCAGCACCTTCACCGTTTCGATGGGCCGCCACCGCTCCATTAAAGCTCATTTCGAGGAGGATGTGTTTTCGGTCTCCAAAAGATAGGAAGGGCGCTGCATTGGGATGTCCTTTTCTCCATAATCCCTCGTTTCCTCATATCCATTGGGGTTTTCTCCAAGCGAATGTGTTTCTGTCCAGCTTACAAAGTAAATACCCGGCTTAATTTCCTTGATTAATTCTGCTTTGGTGAATTTGTATCAATTTGCTTGCTGGCTGCCAAAACCCTGCCATGGTTGAATACAAGGTTGGTTGCTGTCCCGGAGGCGCGGTGGTCGCGCGGCAAAGGACAAACCAGCCTTCTAAAAATGACCCTGCGTCCCG
>CAMDJM010000008.1 GCA_945900785.1 Akkermansia muciniphila | reverse complement strand
TCCGGAAGACGTGCTGCGTCAGATGGATCAGCGTCATCGAAAACGGCAGGCCTCCATCGACTCCGCCTACACCAGGCAAGCTCCTTGGGAGGAGCCACCGGAGGAAATGCGCTGACCGTTATGGTATTTACCAAAGCAGAATTAAAATCCCTCCCGGTTTCCGCCGCCCGCGGGCACCGGAATGGACTTTTCACCCATCAGGCGCTCAGCATTTCCTGGCGCTCGGCGGCGACGCGGCGGATCAGGGTGACGACGCTGGAGGCGTCGTAGGGTTTGGGCAGGAAGTTCCGGCCGGCAACAAGGTCCTGGCCTTCCGTGAACAGGCTGGCGCTGTAGCCGCTGCTGTAAATGACTTTCAAGTCGGGGCGCTCGTCTGTGAGTTTGGCCGCGAGTTCGTGGCCGGTCATGCCACCAGGCATCACGATGTCGGTGATCAGCAGATGGATGCGGGATTTTTCCTCCGCCCAGACGGTGAGGGCGCTGGGGGCATCCGGGGCTTCGAGCACCTTGCAGCCGCAGTGGATCAGGAGTTGCCGCAGGATGGTGCGCACGGCGGGCTCATCCTCCACGAGGAGAACGGTCAGGCCGGACTTGGCCAGGCCAGGGTCAGCCGATGGGGCGGTCTGGTGGGTGACAGGCAGATAGACAAAAAAGGCGGTGCCCTGGCCGGGCTCGCTGAACAATTCGATCCAGCCTTCATGCTGCCTGACGATGCTGAAGACAGCAGCCAGGGCGGTGCCGGTTTCCGCAGCAGAATTCCGGGTGGCGGTGAAGGCCCTGAGGAGCCGCTCGACGGTCGGCTGGTCCATGCCGTGGCCGGTATCGACAATGCTGAACCTGACAAATTTTCCCTCGCGCGCTTCCGGATTTTGCGCCGCCTTGGAAGCGGAGATTTCACTCAATCCGGTGGCGATGCGCAAGCGGCCGCCGCGCGGCATGGCGTCGCGCGCCTGGAGCACGAGGTTCATCACCACCTGCTCAATGCCTGGGATATCGCCAAGGACGGGGGGCAGCCCGCTCTCACATTTCCATTCCACATCGATATGTTCGCCAATGAGACGCTGGAGCAGGGTGCTCATGCGTTTGATCACCGCATTGAGATCCAGCGGGGCGGCCTCGAAAAGCTGGCAGCGGCTCAAGGCCAGCAGCTGGCGGGTAAGCGGCGCGGCGTGCTCGGAGGCATCCAGGGTTTCCTTCAGGGCATGGCGCGTGGAGGGATCGAAGTCCCCCGTGTCCAACTGCAGGCTGAGGTGCCCCTGGATAATGGTCAGGATGTTATTAAAATCATGGGCTACCCCGGCGGCGAGCTGTCCCATGGCCTCCATTTTCTGGGCCTGCTGGAGTTGCTGCTCCAACTGCACGCGCTCGGTAATGTCCTGGGCCAATAGTATGAGATGCGGCTGACCGGCGAGAGCGGTGGGCTGGGTGGATAGGGTGAGGTGGCGGGTTTCACCGGCACGGTTCCGGCAGGAGGTGCGGTGACCGGCCAAGGGATGGCTGGCGCGCATCACCTCCAGCAATCCGGTGGCCTGGAGCGCGGGCATGGAGTGCTCCAGGAGTTCCGCCTGGGAAAAACCAGTGAGGGAGCAGAAAGCAGCATTGGCTTCGACAAACTGCCCCGTGGCAAAGTTAAGAATGGCCTGTGGATAAGGAGCCGCGCGGAAGGCGGCGGCGAAGCGTTCCTCGCTATGGCGCAATTCATTGGTCCGGGCTTCCAGGGTGGCATCCATCTCCACCGTGGGGAGCAGCGTGGGACCCGGGGCGGAGGGGGGAACGGAGAGGCGCGCCTCCGCCATCCGGGACTCTGCCACCATGGACCCGAGGAGCCGCAAGGCATTGAGATCCAACGGCAAACCCATGGCCATAAGACGCGGCGCTGCCGGGTGCACCGCCACCCATTGCCGCCATGCCTCAGGCATCTCCGGGGAAACCAGAACGACAGGTAAATCGGTGGCTGCCTCCAGCAGCTTCGCACAAACTGACGCTGGATCGATAGTCCCAAAATTCGCCAAAGGCACCACCGCAAGCGCAGGGCGCTCAGCGCCGGAAAGGCCACGCAGCGCCGCCACCGCACCGGCAAGGTCATGGTGGCCTTCCAAGGTAACCGCGATGCCAGGCAACCCGGATAGGGAAGCCAGCGCCTCCCGGACCTGCGGCAGGGAGTCAACGTAAAGCAACTTAAAATCAGGAAGCATGGAAAGAAAACAATTCCGTAGAAGATAGCGATTCTTCGGGTAGACTGGAATTTCTGTAAATTATGGAATTATCGATATTTTACAAGGACTAGTTTTATGATTATGCCAGCACCCCGGAAATGACCTCACCGTGAACATCCGTCAGCCGCCGGTCCACGCCTGAGGTGCGGAAGGTGAGTTTTGTGTGGTCGATGCCCATGAGGTGAAGGATGGTGGCGTGAAGGTCGTAACAGAACGTGATGCCTTCGGCGGCTTTGAACCCGAGATCGTCGCTCTGGCCATAGGCAGTGCCTGCCTTGACCCCAGCTCCGGCCATCCATGTCACAAAGGAGTTGCCGTTGTGGTCGCGTCCCAGCGAGCCCTGCTCGAAGGGGGTGCGGCCGAATTCGGTGGTGAAGACCACGAGCGTGTCGTCCAGCAGTCCACGGGATTTGAGATCCCCCAGGAGACCGGCGATCGGCAGGTCGACGCTGGTGGCGATGGGCGGCAGTTCAGTTTGGATGTTGCCGTGATTGTCCCAGTTATTGATCGCCCCCTGGGGTCCACTCCAGACCTGGACCACCCGGCTGCCCCGCTCAATGAGCCGGCGGGCGAGGAGGCAGCGGCGGCCAAAGTCTTCGGTCACGGGATTTTCCAAGCCATAAGCGGTGCGGGTGACCGCAGTCTCCTTTGTCAGGTCGAACGCTTCCGGGGCGCTGAGTTGCATCTTCGCCGCGAGTTCATAACTGGCAATGCGGGCCTCCAGCCGGGTATCGTCAGGGTGGGAGGCGGCGTGCTGACGGTTCATTTTTTGCAGCAGGGCCAGCGCCGCCGCATCCGCCTCCGTTCCTGTAAAAAGGTGCTTTTTGTCAGCAAAAAGGTCCGGGACTGGCTGGGGAGATCCTGCATGGATGATGGTGCCCTGATGCCGTGAGGGCAGAAAGGCGGAGCTGAAATTGCCCTTCTGATTGTAGGGCAGACCGCGGGAATCCGGCAGCACGACAAAGGTTGGCAGATTGTCCGTCAGGCTGCCAAGGCCGTAGGAAATCCAGGCACCCATGCAGGGAAAACCCGGAAGCAGGAATCCGGTGTTCATCATGTAACTACCCGGCCCATGCACGCTGGTTTTGGTGGTCATGGCCATGAGGAAGGCCATCTCGTCAACCCACTTCGCCTGGTGCGGGAACACACTGCTCACCCAGCGGCCGCTTTGGCCATACTGCTTGAATTCGAACGGGCTCTTCATCACCGCGCCGCATTCCCCGGTCTGTCCTTCCGGCTTTTCCTTCGGTCCAATCTTCTGCCCATGCAGCCGCACCAGTTCCGGCTTGTAGTCGAAGGTGTCCATCTGACTGACCCCGCCATTCATGAAGAGCTGAATGATGCGCTTCACCCTGGCCGGGTGATGCAGCCCGCCATGGAATTCCGGACGTGGCACCGGCATGCCCCCAAAGGCATCCCGCGTCAGGAGCTGCGACAGCGCCATCCCGGCCATGCCGCCGCCAACTTGCCAGAGAATATCACGGCGGGAGGGAAGGGATGGATTCATGGGATAACGAAAGGCTATCTGTATTTCTCCTGGACCGGGAAAGCCATTTCCGGCCCGCAGGCTCCGGTTACTCCGGGGGGAGCACTTCGGCTTCGATCTCGATGATTTCATCGCTCACGGCTGGCCGGGCGGGATGGGGGTGCCGGCCAGGGGCTTCTTCCTGAGGGGAAAATTCCGGCCGGGTGCCGCCCACCTCCCGGGGTTCCCCAGGGGCGGAGGTGGCTGTGCCGGGGAAGGTGGAAATGGTGCCACTTTTGAGGGCTCCGGCCACTTTCAGCCCGATGAGCAGCACGGCGAGGGAGAGCGCGGAGAAGATCAGCCAGCCGATCAGGAGAAACCACAGGCCAGGGACGACCCTGGCAAGAAGGGCCAAGGCCATGGACCAGATGAGGGTGCGCTTGCCCCAGTTGAAGAGCCCCAGCTTGAGCCGCGCCTGCAGGAGTTCCGGGAGGTTTTGGGGTTGGCTCATGAAGGTTGGGAAGAGTTTGGGCAGGTGGGCTCCGGAAGGAGTAGCCACCAGGAGCAAGCGCCGCCCGGGACTTTTTTATTTTGTCATCAATGGCCGCCACCAGGCTTCATTTTGTTGATACCAGGCAATGGTTTCGGCGAGGGCTTCCTCAAATTGGCGCTGGGCGCTCCAGCCCAGCCCGGTCCGGGTTTTGGTGGAGTCGATGGCGTAACGGCGGTCGTGCCCGGGGCGGTCCTTGACGTAGGAGATCAGGCTCTCCGGCTTGCCAAGGATACGCAGGATGAGTTTTACGATATCGATGTTTTTCCACTCCTGGCTGGCCCCGAGGTTATAGACTTCGCCAGCGCGGCCTTTTTCCAGAACGGTCTGGATGCCGGCGGCGTGGTCCTCCACATGGATCCAGTCCCGCACATTCAAGCCATCCCCATACACCGGCAGCGCCTCATTGTGCATGGCCTTGATAATCATCAGGGGGATCAGCTTTTCCGGGTAGTGGTATTTCCCGTAGTTGTTGGAGCAGCGGGTGACCACCACGTCCTGGCCGAAGGTGTGATGGTTGGCAAGGACAAGCAGATCTGCGGAGGCCTTGCTGGCGGAATAGGGGCTGCTGGGAGCGATGGGGGTGGTTTCGGTGAAAAGCCCAGTCTCACCCAGGGAGCCATAAACTTCATCCGTGGAGACTTGCAGGTAGCGCTTCACCTGGTGCTTGCGGGCGGCTTCGAGGAGATGATAGGTTCCGGTGATATTGGCCCGGACAAAGACTTCGGGGCCTTCAATACTGCGGTCGACGTGGGATTCCGCTGCGAAATGGACCACGGCATCGTAGGTGCGCCCGGCAAAGGCCTCAGCTACCGCCCGGGCGTTGGAAAGGTCCGCATGGATGAAGCGGTAGCGGTCCCCGGCAGAGGCTTCGACATCGCGCAGGTTCTCCGGATTGCCCGCATAGGTGAGGGCATCGATATTGGTAATACGCAGGTCCGGCTGGGTGCGGAGTTGCTGACGGATGTAGTTGCTGCCGATGAATCCGCAGCCGCCGGTGACAAGATAGTGTGGGGACATAACAAAAAAGTGGGGCCTCCGCCCTCGGCGGTGGGCAAAATGCGGCTTGTTTGATCCCACAGTTGGTCCCGGCTGGCAATCGGATTCAGCTTTCCAAAGTCAGCCGCGCGGGCGGGGTTTCAGGCACCAGCAGGCCTGTCGGTGCTCCTATTTCCGCTTTACCGTGTAGCCGCTCAGATCAAACTTGAACTGACTGGCGGGGATGACGGGGTTTTCCTGCAGGGCGGTCACGGTGTTATTGATCCAGGATCCATCGCGCAGGTGGATCTGCATCGCGCCCAGGCGATGGGTTTCCTGATTGATCGTCAGCACCAGCTTCCGCACCGCGAAGGAACTGCCCGCGCCGGAGGGTTTGATCTCCACGATGTCCCAGCCGCCTTCACTTTTGATCCCGATGACCTCAAAGCGTTGCTGAAACTCCGCGAGGCTGGTCGGAAATCCGGCCCGGAGAAAGGCAATCCCCTGACCGGCATCATCCCGCTCCAGGGCTTCCTTGGAAAAAACCTCAGCGGTCTTTTTCGCCGGGTAAATCACGGAAAATTCCTCTTCCGGACTCATCACCGCCACCAGCTTCGGCGGATCCCCGGCCTGCCAGCGGAACGCCCCGTCCGTCAGGAAATAAAAACGTCCTTCGCTCCCGAGGGGCTTTTTGACCGTGCGCAAATGCCGTTCCTGCTTCAGATCCACGATCAGGCTTTTCACACCGGCCTGTTTGGCGATCCAAGCCTTCACCGGCGTGAGGTCCGGGGGGGCGTCAGCCCATGCGGGCACCGCCAGCACCATCAGGGTGAGGACCTGGAGAAAAGTCTTTTTGATCATAAGCCGTATCCATTCCCATGCCTGGCCCGCCTTGCAAAGGAAAACCCTGTCCCGTCAAGCCGGTTTCCGGAACCGGTAGTGGGAGACGATCCACTCATTCCCTCCCCGGTAGCCCCAGAGTTCCGCGCAGGCCATATAAAACACCCGCCAGTAAGCCCACCAGCGCTTCACCTGGTCCGCTCCGTAGGTCTCCTGGAAGAGCGGCAGGATTTCCTCCCGGTGCGCATCCATATTTGCCAGCCAGGCATTGCTGGTTTTTTCGTAGTGCTGCCCGCTGACACACCAGTGGTCCTCGATCCGCAAATCGTCCTGGAAGTAAAGCAGCAGATCATCGCTCGGCATCTGCCCGCCGGCGAAAAAGTAACGCGTCATCCAGTCCGAAGGCCCCTTGTCCACATAGTGATAGGCCAATTCCCGGTGCGTGAAGATATGCACAAAGAGCTTCCCGCCCGGCACCAGCCAGGACGCCACCCTGCCCATCAGCAGCTGGTAGTTTTTCATATGCTCAAACATCTCCACACTCACCGCCCGGTCAAAGCGCTCCGGCGTGTCGAACGCGTTCATATCACACGTGATGACCGTCAGGTTTTTAAAACCCTGCTCCGCCGCTACCGCATCGATGTGCGCCTTCTGCGTGCGGCTGTTCGACACCGCCGTGATAGTGGCGTTTGGATAGTGCCCGGCCATCCACAGGGACAGCGAGCCCCACCCGCAACCCAGCTCCAAAATGCGCTGCCCGTCCGCCAGCTCCGCGCGCGCGCAGGTCAGGGCCAGCATATTTTCCTCCGCCTCATCCAAGGTCTGCGTGGACTCATGCCACAGGCCCGAGCTGTATTTCAGCCGCTTCCCCAGGCAGCGCTGGTAAAACAGTGTCGGCACCTCGTAGTGCTGCACATTCGCCGCCTGCGTCTGCTCCGCGATGCCCCGCGTCTTCAAATCCGCCACATACGCCAGCAGAGCCGCCCGCTGGCTGGCCACGTCCGGCCGGGTGTGCTCCCGGATCGTGCCCGCCAGCAGATGGCGGATCCCCGCGCGCACCAGCACGTCAGGCACCAGATTGGATTCAATGAGAGTGTCAGGATTGATCATGGAAAATGGAAAAGCAGAACCGGCCGGAAAAGCCATCCCTGTGATAGCGGATGCCGTAGCCCCTTGGATGCAGGAATTTCACCTCCACCCGGAGCCGGATGGAAGGCAATGCCCAGCTTACCGCCGGATTCTGCGTTGTAAAACACCGCTGCATGAGCCACCACTCCCATCTCTCCTGGACCAAAAATCAACCCCATCCACCCACCTGAAACCCACCCAAGCGACCGGCTTCCTCTCCGGGCACCTGCCCAAAATCATCGACAAATTGACCCCCACCGGCCAGGTCGATGACAATGCCGATCACTCCGCCGGCCTTGCCGCCATGCTGCCCGCCCTGCTTGGCAAATTCGGCTTGGATGGCAAATAAGACCTCGGAACATACCTGCATCATCTGCCGGCAGGCGCGGGTTCCCAGCGCTCGCGGATGCGGGTGATGCTCAGGGCGCGGCCGCTGGCGGGATCAATCTCCACAAGGGCTCCGCACACCAAAACGGGGCCGGAAGCGACACTGAAGCGCACGGGCATGGCGGTCAAAAAGCGTCGCAGCACGGGCTGGATTTCACTGCCGATCACGCTTTCCTCCGGCCCGCACATGCCAGCATCCGTCAGGTAGGCGGTGCCTCCAGGGAAGATGGTTTCATCAGCGGTTTGCACGTGGGTGTGGGTGCCAATGACGGCGGAGACGCGCCCGTCGAGAAAACGGCCCATGGCGATTTTTTCGCTGGTGGCTTCGGCGTGGAAGTCCACAAAAATCACGGGGGTTTCCGCCCGGAGCGCGGTGACTTCCAGGTCGAGGGCGAGAAAGGGATTTTCGATGGGAGGATTCGTAAAAGTCCTTCCCATGCCGCAGGTGACGGCGACTTTGCCTTTGTCCGTGTCCAGCACGATGCTGCTTTGGCCGGGGGAACCGGGGGGGAAATTCAAGGGACGGAGGAGCCGGGGCTCGGTTTCCATGTAGGCGATCAGCTCATGCTGATCCCAGCAATGGTCGCCCAGAGTGACGACGGTGGCCCCGGCGCGCAGCAGGCCGATGCAGAGTTTTGGGGACAGGCCCCGGCCCGCAGCGGCATTTTCACCATTGATGATGACAAAATCAGCGGCCAGGCTTTCTTTAAGTTGGGGCAATAGATCCGCCACGGCCTTGCGCCCGGGCTCGCCGAACACATCGCCTAAAAACAAAATCCGCAACCTGGCGGGATCTGGAACCATTAATGAAGCATCCACCCTTAGCCCATAGCGCGGCAGGTCCGGTTTTGTCCAACGGCAATGCCCGGCGCCGTGATTTTTTGAAAACGGGGGCTGCCGCTGTTACCGGCCTCCTGGCCGGGTGTGAACGCTCTGCGGCTCCGGTGCCATCCTCTCTGCCTGGCCCTTCCGCTGCGCCGCCGGTGCCCTTGCCGGAGAAACTATGGAATCTGTCGGAACTGGCTCCCCCGCCCGACTGGGACCTCCTGGAGCCATGGCAGGAATCGATCACAGCGGCCGGGTTCCGCCACCTGGTGGAGGATATTTTGACGGAGGGCACAGCGTTTTGGAGCACGGTGGAGCAGCGCCCCGAGCGTGCGCTGATCCGCCGCTCCACCACGCGGGCGGATTTCCCGCGCTTCGAACTCCGGTTTGCTCCGGAGCCAGCGGCTGCGGCGGGCTCCGGGGCGGTGTCGACGCGGCCGGCCGTGCCGGTGGTGGCTCCGGAAGTTGCGGTGGGGCAGCCCTCTGCCAGGTATTGGCGGAAGGCCTCGGAAATGGGTCCACCGCCCAGTCCGGAGCGGGCGCTGCAGGGCGTCAGGATCGCGCTGGATCCTGGCCACATCGGCGGAGCGTGGGCGAAAATGGAGGGCCGCTGGTATCAGATGGGGGAGGCCCCGCCCGTGATGGAAGGCGAGCTGACCTTAAAAACCGCCCAAATCCTGCGCCCGCTGCTGGAAGCCATGGGGGCCATAGTCATGCTGGTCCGCGAAACCCACGAACCCTTAACCAGCCAAAAACCGGAGGCGCTGCTGCGCGAGGCCCGCGAAAGCCTGCTGGTGAGCCAAGGCCCCTCCGCCATCCTCACGGAACCTCAGATTTTACGCGAAGCCGAGCGGCTTTTCTACCGCACCTCCGAGATCCGCACCCGGGGCCAGCGGGTGAATGAGGTGCTGCAGCCGGACCTCGTGGTCTGCCTGCATTTTAATGCCGAAAGCTGGGGCAGCGACGCGGGGAAACCCGTCTTTTCCACCGCCAATCACCTCCATGTGATCGCCCATGGATGTCTGGATACGGCGGAATTTTCCTGCGATGATCAGCGCCTGGATGTCCTGCTGCGCGGGCTCCAGGGCATTCCGGAGGAGGAAATCCGCCTCTGCGATGCCGTCGCCCGCCAACTGGCCCTCACCACTGGGCTGCCTCCCTACACCTACACCGGCCGGAACGCCCGGAAGGCCAATGACAATCCCTACCTGTGGCTGCGCAACCTCCTCGCCAACCGCGTCTATCATTGCCCGGTGGTCTTTACGGAGCCTTATGTCATGAACAATCAGGAAGTCTTCGACCGCCTCCAGGTTGGGGACTATCCAGGCGAACGGGAAATCGCGGGCAAGCGGCACCGCAGTCTCTTCCAGGACTATGCCAAAGGCGTGGCCGGCGGGCTGAAGGAAGCCATGCTCGCCGCGCGGGGCCAGCGTTTTTGAGGAAAACCGACCGCCTTCATCGGAGGGGCCATCTTTGAGAAAGGGGTGGTGGACAGGCTGGGACTCGAACCCAGGACCAGATGGTTAAAAGCCGCCTGCTCTACCAACTGAGCTACCTGTCCATTCGCTACTGCTCCCAGGGTAGGTGCAGCGCGGGAGTGTTCCTACACCCAATTTGATACGCTGCAAGTGGTTTCGTGGATTTCCAGCCTGAGGCGAATTCCGGATGAACCATGGATGAAAACCACGAAAGCGAAGGAAAAAAGCCGGGGCTGGCTGCGTATAAATTCCATCCCGGGAGTTAAGGTATTCTCCGGGAACTCATCCCATAACTGATCCCTGCCATGTTTCGTCTTCCCGGTGCCCCTGCGAAAGATCTCTGTGACTCCCACCTCGGAGCCACCCGCCGCGATTTCCTCCGCGTAGGCGGCAGCGGCATGCTGGGTCTGACTCTGAATCAGTTTTTCCGCGCTCAGGCCGTAGCTGAAGAAGCCGGTGCCGGCGGCGGACCCGGCTGGGGGAAGGCGAAAAACGTCATCCTGATCTACCTGCAGGGCGGCCCCAGCCACTTGGACCTGTGGGACCCTAAGGAAAACGTGCCGGCCAATGTGAAGAGCGAGTTCAAGCCCATCCCCACCAAAATTCCCGGGGTCAACTTCACGGAACTTCTCCCGCGCCTGGCCACGATCAATGACAAGTTCACCATGATCCGTTCCATGAGCTATACGCCGAACGGACTCTTCAATCACACTGCCGCCATTTATCAAATGATGACCGGCTACACCACCGACAAGGTCAGCCCCTCCGGCCAGTTGGAGCCGCCCAGTCCCAAGGATTTCCCGAATTTCGGCTCCAACATCATCCGGCTGAAACCCTCGGATGTGCCGATGCTCCCTTTCGTGATGCTGCCGCGTCCCCTGCAGGAAAGCAACGTCGTCGGCAAGGCCGGCACCGCTGGATTCCTCGGTAAAGCCTTCGATCCCTACACCCTCTATCCGGATGGCGATGACATGGACATGGACAAGATGAGCCGGATCCGCATTGAGGATCTGCAGCTCCGTCCGGACGTCTTCACCGTCCGCCTCCAGCGCCGCGCCCGCCTGCGCGAGAGCCTGGAAAAACAAATGCCCGAGCTGGAAAAAGCCGTCGCTTCCTATCAACTCGACGGATACTACGACCGCGCCCTCAATCTCATCGTCAGTGGCCGGGCCCGCGAGGCCTTTGCCATCGAGCAGGAACCCGCCGCCCTGCGCGACAAGTATGGCCGCAACACCTTTGGCCAGAGCTGCCTGCTGGCCCGCCGCCTCGTGGAAGCAGGCACCAAGGTCGTGGAAGTCATCTGGCCCAAGGTCGCCAATTCCGACAACCACTCCTGGGATGTGCACACCGGCCTCTTCACCCGCATGAAAGACCAGTCCGCTCCCATGTTGGACCGGGGACTCTCCACCCTCCTTGAAGATCTGGACGAACGCGGGCAACTGGACAGCACCTTGGTCGTCGCCGTGGGCGAATTCGGCCGCAGCCCACTGAAAGGCGTCAGCACCTCCGGCAACAGCAACACCCCCGATGGCCGCGACCACTGGCCGTATTGCTACACCGCCGTAGTCGCCGGAGCCGGCATCAAACGCGGCTACGTCCACGGCAAGTCCGACGCCACCGGATCCGCCCCTGCGGAAGATCCCGTGCACCCTGCCGAGTTGCTCGCCACCATTTACCACGCCGTCGGCATCGCCCCGGACACCATCGTCTACAATCACCTCAACCAGCCCCGCGAGCTGGTCAAAGCCCAGGCCGTCACCAAGCTCTTCGCCTGATCCCAGGTTCTTTCCGTTTCCCGCAAAGCATCCAGCAGGCACCGTTTTTCGCCGACAGGTCGGCTTACCCTAAAAGCCGGAATGAATTTGAACAGAAGGGCACAAAGGCCACAAAAAGAACGAGTTCCAGACCTGGGCGGGCTCCTCCAGAAGGTGAACGGTTTTCAAGGACGATTACCACGCAAGTCCCTTACTTCCTGCCCTTTGTGACCTTCTGTTCAAACTCTATAATCTTTTCCAGGCTTACGGGGGCGCGGCGGCGGAAGCGTTTGGTTTTCCGGTTGATGATCATGGGGTAGGTTAAACAGCACGGACTGGAACGGGGAGCAGTGTGGTGCTTTCCTGCTCTGCCGCGCCATGAGTCACAGGCGTCCCGCTAAAGCGTCAGGTTGGGATCGATATCTGATTCCAGCGGAGTGAATTGCCCGGCTTGGAAACGGTGGAGGGCGGCGTAGGCGATCATGGCGGCGTTGTCCGTGGTGTGGGCCGGGGCGGCGAGGTGGAGCGTAAGACCGGCGCGGGCGCAGCGCTCATGGAAAACCTGGCGCAGACGGGAGTTGCAACTGACTCCGCCGCTGACACTGACGTGTTTTGCCCCGAGGTGGCGGGCGGCGGCAAGGGTTTTGGTGACGAGGATATCCACCACGGCTTCCTGAAAAGAAGCGCAAAGGTCCGGCAGGCGTGCCGCCGCGCTATCCCCCAAGGTGGGCAGCAGGTAGAACATGGAGGTTTTCAAGCCGCTGAAACTGAAGGCGAAGTCGCCGCTGTCCTTCATGCTGCGCGGGAAATCAAACGCGCGGGGATCGCCGGAGGCGGCCCTGCGGTCGATCTCCGGACCCCCAGGATAGGGCAGGCCCAGCATACGGGCGACCTTGTCGAAGGCCTCTCCAGCCGCATCATCACGGGTGCGGCCCAGCAGGAGGCAGTCGCCGGAGCCCCGCAGGTGCAGCAGCAGGGTATGGCCACCACTAACGATCAACGCAGCCCCGGGCTGCAGGCCCGCCGGGTTTCCCAGAAAGGGAGAGAGGAGATGTCCCTCAAGGTGATTCACTGCGATGAAGGGTTGGCCGGTCGCGAGGGCAAGGCCTTTCGCCGTGGTATTGCCGATAAGGAGGGAGCTGGCAAGCCCGGGGCCAGCCGTGGCGGCGAAAGCATGGATGTCTGCCAGGGTGACGCCGGCGGTTTGCAGAGCCTCCTCGATGAGCGGTCGGATGCGGAGGAGATGATTCCGCGAAGCCAGTTCCGGCACCACCCCCCCGTAGGGTTGGTGTTCCGGGATTTGTGAGGAAAGCACTGCGGCCCTGATCTGCCCGGCTCCGTCACAAATGGCCACGGCGGTCTCGTCACAGGAGGTTTCGAGGGCGAGGATGAGAGGTGAACGGGACATGGAAGCGGCCCGGTAACACGCCCCAGCCCGGAAAAAAAGCCCGAAGGCGACAGGGGCGGCCGGGGGCAGTTTTCCGTTTCCAGACTTCCATTCCTGGCGGTAGTTGGTTTTCCGGGACATCAGCCCGGGTCCCTATCATCATGTCTGCAGCATCCGCTTCCCCCTACGGTTTCAAGGAATGGTCCCTGGTTTGCGCTGCGCTCGGTTCCGGAGCGCAGAGTATCATTCTGCGCAAAGGCGGCATTCACGAGGGAAAGGCCGGGTTTTGGTGGCGGCACGACCGCTTCTTTCTCTTCCCCACGCATTTTCATGGGCAAACCGCAGAGTTTCCCTGGACGCCCCATGGCATATCGGCCCTGACAGAAGAACCGGATGCCCTGCACCGGATTGGCTATTTCGCAGAGGTCGTCTCCAAACACCAGCTCACGGATTGGGAAACCGTGCTCCGCCTGAAGGATCTGCATTTTTGGACAGAGACCACCCTGCGCGGGCGCTTTGACTATTCGGAATCCGCCGGCATCAGCCTCGCCTTTCTCCGCATCCACCGGCTGGAGAAGCCGTGGGTGTTTGCGGATGAAAAAAAATTCGGCGGCTGCCGCTCCTGGTTGGACCTGCCGGCCTTGCCGGAACAAACCGCCCTGACGCCCGTCCTGGATGAAGCGCGGCACACCGCCACCGCTGACGCCTTGGCCAAGGCCTTGAAACCGCATGGCCATTCGCATTCAACATAAAGCCGGTCACCCCGGAGATCCGCTGATCCTGCTCGGGAAAATGACGGGCCGCGGATGGATGATACGGATGAAAAGCCTGATAGATCCACCGCTGCCCCGGCGTCGAAGCTGCTGTGGAAGCCCTGCCCTGCCGGGGCACGAATCCCGCCCATCCCGATTGCCCTTTGCAGCGTAATCCGCTTACCTGATCCATTCTTATCCATCCCCATGACTTCCGCCCAACAACTCGACGCCCACCTCCTCGAAATGATCCAATGGCACTTCAATCCGGACACCGGGTGTGCCTTCTGGCTGGATTGGGCGGCGCAGGCGGGTTGGGATCCGAGGAAGGAAATCACGACCTTTGCCGACATCAACAAATTCCCCCACTTCCAGGACGATTGGCTGCGCGACGAGCAAAACGAGCGCTTTGTGCCCAAGGGATTCGGCGACCGGCCCTTCAATATCTTCGAAACCGGCGGCACCACCGGCCTGCCCAAGCAGCGCATCGGCTGGGATGACTACAAAACCGACTACGAGGAATTCGGCGACAATCTGGATGAGCAATATTTCCCCCGGGGCGGAAAATGGCTCATGGTCGGCCCGACCGGTCCCCGCCGGCTGCGCCTCGCCATTGAGCACCTCGCCAACTACCGGGGCGGTTCCTGTTATTTTGTCGATCTGGACCCGCGCTACGTGAAAAAGCTGATCCTGCGCAAGAAATACGAGGAGGTGGAGCAATACATGAAACACGTCATCGACCAGGCCGTCGAGATCATCAAGCACCGCGGTATTTCCTGTCTCTTTACCACTCCCCGCCTGTTGGAAGCGCTCGCCGAGCGCATTTCCATCCCTGGCTATGGCATCAAGGGCTGCTTCTGCGGCGGCACCAGCATGACTCCCCAGATGGTGCGTTTTCTCAGCGAGGAAGTGCTGGAAGGAAAATCCCAATTCGTCCCGACTTATGGCAATACCCTGATGGGCCTGGCCTGCAGTCTGCCGGCCACCCTGAAGGAAAAAGGCTATAGCGTCACCTACTACGCTCCCCAGCCCCGGGCGGTGCTGCGCATCGTGGACAGTAAGCAAACGGACCGGATAGTCGGCTATGGGGAATACGGCCGCGTGGAACTGACCACCCTGACCAAGGAATTTTTCATGCCCCGCTTCCTCGAACGGGACGAAGCGATCCGCCGCGAACCCTGCGAAAAATACGCCTGGGATGGCGTCGGTGATGTCCGGCCCTTCGGGGCCCTGGAGAAGAAAATCGTCGAGGGCGTTTATTAGCCGCCTGCCCGGCTCAATGAGGGCTTTCGCCCCGGCGTTTCTGGAAGGGCAGACTTTCGGAAATGCCGAGGATGAGGCTTTGGAAGGAGTAGTTCTCCTTTGTCAGGCGGGCCAGAATGGTGTCGATCGCCAAGCGGTCATATGGCTCGGTGCCGCGCCCCAGCGCGTAAGTTAGCATCCTGCTGATGAGCGTGCGCAGGAAGGCATCGCGCCGGTCCGTAAGGAGGATCTGGGAAAGCTCCCGGGCACTGCTGAAGTTCTGGCCGGTGGTCAGGACGCCGGCGGAATCGACCGGGAAATTCCCATCCTTGTCCCGCCATTGGCCGATGGCGTTGAAATTCTCCAGGCCGAAGCCAATGGGATCCATCAGCGTATGGCAGGAGGCGCAGCCGGGCTTGCTGCGGTGGGCTTCCAGCCGTTGCCTCACGCTGCCGGTCAATTCCCCATGCCCGCCTTCATCCAGCGCCGGGACGTTGGGCGGTGGGGGCGGTGGCGTGATGCCGAGGAGGTTTTCCAGCACCCATTTTCCCCGCTTCACCGGCGAGGTGCGGGTAGGATCACTGGTGACCGTGAGCACGCTGGCATGGGTGAGGATGCCGTGGCGGGGCGAGGCGGCATCCAGTTGGACCTTGCGGAAGGCCTCGCCCGTCACTCCAGGGATGCCGTAGAACTTGGCCAGACGCTCATTCAGAAACGTGTAATCCGCCGAGAGGAACTCCAGCACGCTGCGGTTTTCCAGAAGGATGCTTTGGAAAAACGCCTCCGTTTCCTGACGCATGGCCTGCGCCAGCTCCGGACTGTAGCCGGGGAAGCGTTCCTTGTCAGGAGCCGCCACCTTCAGGGTGCGCAGCTCCAGCCATTGACCGCCGAAGTTCTCCGGCAGGGCCCGCGCTTTCGGGTCCTTCAGCAGGCGCAGGACCTGAGCGGCAAGGTTCGGGCGCAGTTGCTTCCGGAAGGCCAGCGAGAGCAGCTCATCATCCGGCGTGCTGCTCCAGAGCCAGTAGGAAAGCCGCGTGGCGAGGGCGAAATCGTCCAAGTCCACGATCTTGCCAGGATTGCCAGCCTCCGGCTGCCATTCCATGCGGTAGAGGAAATATGGGGAAATCATGATTGCCTTCATGGCGATGCGCAGCGCTCCAGGATGGGCCTCGCCGCGGCCCCGCACCATCCGGTAAATGCCCATCAGCCGTTCCACCTCGGCGGGCAGGGTGGCCCGGCGGAAGCAGCGGTTCGCGAATTGCTGGAGCACCGCCCGGGCCCCGGCCTCCGTTTCCCCCAGGGCCTTGCCGGGCTCGAAGATGCGGCGCGCCGTTTCATTCAAGGGCACGGGATCCACTTTGAAGGGGCCTTCCACCTCCATGGCCGCTACCCAGAGATTCCGGTCCCTTTTGGCAGGATCCGGGACCTTGGCATCATAGAAATCATTCAGAAACCGGGTGGCGATGGGGTTGCCGCCTTTGGCTAGTTTTACCTTCGCCTCCACGGTCTGCGGCTTGGCGGAATCCGTGGCGGACACCTCGGATTTAGCCACCGCCTTCCCCCCCACCTGGAGTTCGATTTTGGCCAGCTCACTCCCGCCCTGGGTAGCCCAGACTTTCGTCCTGACGATATATTCCCCGCCCGCCGGGGCTCTGAATTCCGTCCCGCAGCTGCCCTCAATGGCAAGGAGCCAGCCGCCGCTGTCTTCCTCGCCCTCGCCGCTCAGTCCGTCCCCCTTAAAGGACACCTTGGCCGGAGCCGGCGGTGGCAGCGGAATGGCAGCAGTGAGGACACGGTCCGCCGCGATGAGATAGCGCTCCATCAGAATCGGAGGCAGCGACAGCACATCGCCGATGTTATCGAAACCATAGCCGGTATCGTCCTCCGGGAAATCATCCGCCGGCCGGAGATCCACGCCCAGCAGGTCCCGCATGGTATTGTTGTATTCCACCCGGTTCAGCCGCCGGATCGTCACCCGGCCGGGGTCCGGGTTTTTCAGATCCACCGGGTTCAACAGCGCATCCAGATAGCGGGTCAGGAAATCCCTTTCCTGGGCGGTAGGTTGTTCGGACTTTTTGGCAGGCGGCATGGTCCACTGATCGATGTGGAAAAGCACGCCCGACCAGATTTTCCGGTCTGCCAAGACCGCGTTGGCGTCGGTGTATTTGTCAAAATTCAGCCCGCCTTTATCCGCGCCATCGCCGTGGCAATCCCAACAGTATTTTTGCATCACGGGCAGCACGTCCTTGGCAAAATCCTTCGCCATTGGCTCCTCAGCCCAGGCTGGCCCGGCCATCGCCAGGGGCAACAGCGGAAAAACTAGGTGGTAAAATGACGGCATGCAGGGGTAGGAAAGCTACGCCTGTGCCTGCCTCCATCTTACCGGAAACCCAAGCGCCGCTCCGGCTCCTGCAAAAAATTCCCGGCCCCCTGCCCCCCTTTCCCATTGCACCGCCCCCCGCCGCGCACCACCTCAGATACGCATGACCAGCGCCCGTCAATCCCTCCTCGACCTCCTTCGCCGAAAGTCCGTTCTCTACGGAGACTTCACCCTCGCCTCCGGTAGAAAGAGCGACTTTTACTGCGACGCCCGCCTCACTACCCTCGACCCCCACGGGGCCATCTGGCTGGGTGAAACCGCATGGGCGCTCATCCAGGAAAAATCAGCTGACCTCGGCGTCACCCCTGTCGCCATCGGCGGCCTCACCATGGGAGCCGACCCCGTCGCCCTTGCCATTGCCATCGCCTCGGTCCGCGACTGCGGCCCCCAGGCCGGGCCCGGGCTCCAGAGTTTCTCCATCCGAAAGCAGGCCAAAACCCACGGCCGCGGCAAGCTGGTCGAAGGCAATTTCAAGGCAGGCGACACCGTGGTCGTTGTCGATGACACCATCACCACCGGCGGCTCCACCCTGGAGGCCATTGAAAAAATCCACGCCGAAGGCGGCCATGTCGCCTTCGCCCTCGTTCTGGTAGACCGCAGCGAAGGCGGTCTGCAGGCCATCGAAGCCACCGGCGTTCCCGTGATCGCTATTTTTTCACGGGCTGATATTGACGCCGCCGTTCCCAGCGGCTAGGACTCCCTCACGCGCGCCTCATCCCACTTTAACCACACCACCAACTACCCAACTTTTCCTGCCATGCCTGCCAAAGAAACCAAAGCCGCCGCCGCTGCTGCCGCTGGCGAAGACCGCATCGCCGCCGCCCGCGCCAAAAACCTCGACGCCGCCCTCCAGCAAATCCACAAGGACTTCGGCGACGGTTCCATCATGCGCCTTGGCGAAAACCGGAAAATGGACATCGAAGTCATCCCTTCCGGCAACCTCCTGATCGACCGCGCCCTCGGTGCCGGCGGCTTCCCCCGTGGCCGCATCATGGAAGTCTTCGGTCCGGAATCGTCCGGGAAAACCACCCTCACCCTCACCATCATCGCCCAGGCGCAAAAGCTCGGAGGCCTCGCCGCCTTCATCGACGTCGAGCACGCCCTCGACCCCGAATACGCCAAAAAACTCGGCGTGAAACTGGACGACCTCCTTGTCTCCCAGCCCTCCTCCGGGGAAGAAGCCCTCCGCATCTGCGAAACCCTCGTCCGTTCCAACGCCTTGGACGTCATCGTGTTGGACTCCGTCGCCGCCCTTGTCACCAAGCAGGAACTCGACGGCGAAATCGGCGACAGCACCGTCGGTGCCCAAGCCCGTCTCATGAGCGCCGCCATGCGCAAGCTCACCTCCCTCATCTCCAAAGCCCGCACCTGCTGCATCTTCACCAACCAGATCCGCGAGAAAATCGGCGTCATGTTCGGCAGCCCCGAAACCACCCCCGGCGGCCGCGCTCTCAAGTTCTTCTCAAGCGTCCGCATCGACATCCGCCGCATCGGCCAGATCAAAGGCAGCGACGGCACCGTCAACGGCAGCCGCACCAAGATCAAAGTCGTCAAAAACAAAATCGCCCCGCCCTTTGGCGAAGCCGAATTCGACATCATGTATGACGAAGGCATCTCCTCCGTCGGCAGCCTCCTCGACCTCGCCCTCGAACAGGAAATCATCCAAAAGCGCGGCTCATGGCTCAGCTACAAAGGCACCCAGGTCGCCCAGGGCCGCGATGCCGCCAAGGAAGTCCTCCGCAACGACCCCGCCCTCTACGCCGAAATCGAAGCCCTCGTCAAAGAAAAGCTCGGCATCAAAGGCGGCGTCACCACCCCGCCCCCCGTCGCCGCCCCTATCACCGACGAAGTCCCCTAAGGGAGCACGGGGCTCCGGCCCGTGTGTTTCGATGAGGAGGGCGGACATCCTGTCCGCCCTTTTCATTTCCAAAAACAAATTCCAAGACAATACAAGGATGCAAAGGCGCACCAAAAAACAGGCCCTATCAGTCCTATAGGATGCCTGGGACCGATTTCCCCAAACTTGGTGCCACCTGCCCCCGCCGCCATGCCCCCTCCAGCATCCACCCCCACCCTCTGCATCATCGGCGGCTGCAACGGAGCCGGCAAAACCACCCTCGCCCGCGAACTCCTCCCGCGCATGGGCCTGATGCGCTTTCTCAATGCCGATGAAATCGCGCGCGGCCTCTCCCCGCTGGACCCTACCCTCACCGCGTTCAAAGCCGGGCGGATCCTCCTGGAGGAAGCGCGGCACCTCATCGCTACCAGGGCCAGTTTCGCCATCGAGTCCACCCTGAGCGGGCGCACCTACCTCGCCCTCCTCCGCGCCGCCAAAGCCGCCGGCTACCACTTCATCCTGCATTACCTCGTCATCGGATCCGCTGCCCAGGCGGTGGAACGCGTGAAACTCCGCGTCCTGCATGGCGGCCATCATGTCCCGGACGGGGACGTTTCCCGCCGCTTCCAGCGCAGCATCCAGCATTTCCTTGCCGACTACCTGCCGCTGGCGGACGAGTGGACGGTGTGGGACAACGACTCACCGCCTTCTGTGATTATCGCCGACAGTGCAACTTGTTCCCACCAGGAACTGGCTGATCTGCTCAATCCCACCACGCTTATGGAAACCCCTCCTGCTCCCCTGTCGCCCTTGGCGGAAATGGTCCTCGAAGCAAGCCGCGCCGCCACCTCCAAAATGCTGGATTACTACAAGCGCATGGGCATCCGCGTCACCCCGCAAATGACACTCGCCCCCCCGCCCGCCCCCCGCCGCCGGGCTAAAAAGTAATCCTCCTGAAAAGGATGCTGACGGGCCTCGGATGGCACGGATGAGACTGATAATCACAGATTTATGGGAATAGAGCCACTCGCCTGCACAGTGATAATCGAATTTGGGCGAGTTCTTCGCAAGTTGCGAGTTGCCTTGCGTCGCCGGGAGCACTCCTGCGGGTGAATGACCGAATTCACGTAAGCTCCAAGCTCCAGGGACAAAGTATTGAAGGATTGAATCTCTCAACTCTCAACCTTCAACTCTCAACTTCCTCTTTCTTTAGCAAAGCCCCCGCGGCGCATCCTCCCCAAAATAAAAACCGCGCAGGTCCCACCAAAGTGACCCACGCGGTTTCCAAATGCTTCCCCCAAACCAGAGCCCCGTTCACCCAAAGCCCTTCATTTCCCCATTTTTAAATTTCTTCATTTCCCCATTTCGGTTACGCCCGGGCTTCGCGGCAGCGCATCCAGTGGCGGCGCTCCCGGTAAGCCAGCGGTGCCATCAGGCCCAGCACGGCGAAGATGGTTCCGGCTTCAGGGACCGCGACCAAGGTTCCATTTTCACTCAAGGACACAGAACTGAATTGAGTGCTGCCGGATCCGCCTTCAAACACGTTTATTTTACCGATCTGTGTCGCGGTAAGGCCAGTATTATCCGTTCCGAACTTCAGCCCCGAGGAAACCCAATTCCAGACGGTGAGGGTGGTCCCTGTCCAAGTCCCGCTACTGTTGGCAAAGGTCAGTCCACCAGCCCCGCCCAAATCAATGGTGGAATCGGCGGTCAGACTGAGAGATCCTAGAGTATTACGGTTGCCGCCCGTCACCAAAGTGCCTCCGTTGAGAATGACTTGAGTGGTTGGGAGCACGTCGGAAGCACCTAGGGCAAGCGTGCCTTCATTAACCATCGTGGAACCCAAGTATGTATTGGAATTTGATAAGGAAAACTTTCCTGCACCAGCCTTGATGAGACCGCCGCTACCACTGATGGAACCGGATACCGCCATATCGATATCAGCCGATCCATTTCCTACCGTGAAGGTGCGGTCTGCCGAACCCAAACCGAGGGAACCAGCGATGGTGGCGGTGCCGTTGTTGGTCGCATCAAAAGTAACATTACCACCCAAGTTCGTGGTCACAGTATTATTGATTTGTGCATTCTGCATCGAAAGGGAAGCCGCTGTAACTGAGTTCTTGTTGGCACCCCTCTCTAAATTGCCGCTGAGAATGCTCAAAACTCCGTTGACCGATTGGCTTGATCCGGTGCCGTCCAATGTGAAGTTACCTGAAGACCGGTTAATCGTCAGGTTGTTGACAGTAGCGGGGAGCGCCGCGCCAGTTCCGCCACCACTAAACTCATAGTTGGCCCCTGTGCTGAAGGTCTTAGTGCCGGTGACTGTGATGGCCCCATCCAAACCGAATGGATTGGACGCGATGAAAGTTGCTCCCGAAGCAAGTGAAAAGTTTCCACTCTGTCCAGAAAGAACTTGAGAACCGATATTTAGCACTCCTTCAACACTAAACGTAGCAGCCCCAAGGTCGAGCGAGTCCAAGAAAACGATTGTTTTTGTGGAGTCGATATTGAAAGAAGCATTAGCGAAATTGGTAGTTGTAACGGTGCCCCAAGTTGCGTTGGAAGAACCGGTGCCACTGAAGTTAACCAATGTTGCTCCTGTAGATTTAGATATGGTTCCATTGTTACTCAACCCACCCCCGAGGTTCAAGGTCATAGTTCCAGTATTGTTTGTCAGGGCTAAGCGGGCAGATGCTGCCAAAGTAAGATCTCCCCCTACAACATGTGTCAAGTTTGCTCCACTTGTTAAACGGAGCTGCCCAGTATTTGTAAGGCTCAATGAGCCGTTGGCCGTCATATTAGCTGTCAAACTAACATTGCCAGTCCCGTTGAAATTAAGGTTTCCGTAGGAAATACCGGCCATCCTGGGATTTGATTGGTTATTCAACTGGAATGTGCTTGTCGGATCAAGTGTCCCAATCGTAACGTTACTATAGGTAGTGTGGCTCATGATGAAAGTGGCACCACTCTGCATGTTGAGCGTAAATGTTGGATTAAACGCTCCAGTAGTAAATGTGCCTCCGGTATTTATTTGGAGGCTAGATTCGATTCCACTAATTGTCCAAGCTCCGCCCAAGGTCGGGCTTTGACCACTTTGAATAAAAAATTTGTTCCCAGCGGTTGTAAAATTAGCTGGAGATGTCCCACTTCCATCTGGGTTTGTAGTCCAATTGGCAGCGGTATTAACACTCCCAGTGCCTTTGTAATAATAATCTATCGCTTGAGAAACTACGGCGAGACCCATTAAAGCGAGGGATGCAATTAATGGGATGGGCAATGTGCGGCACTTCAATCGAGGAGGATGGAATTTCATTGGGTTTTGAAGATGAGAAATTTACAGGCAATAGTTCAAAGCATATTTCGTTCCTTTGAACCGATCTCAATCTAAGAAATGCGACTTATTCGACAGATTGTTTCCGGGGACTTCTCCCCAGCATGAGCAAAAATCGTGCATCCGGGCTAAGCGTTAGGTCTTCAGTAGATCCGTGCATTTTTTAATGGTATCGCAATGAAGTTTGCAGTCTTTCGGTTTATAATTTTCAGAATCCGGGAGGGTGAAAGGAGGACGGAGCGCTGGGAGTGGTCTCTTTTTTTGAAAAACTGGACCAAAAAACCGCAGAAAACTCAAAATTGAGGAGGGAGCAGGGGCATTTTGCAACAGGGCCGTCCAGCCAGACCCATGCAGCGAGGGGAAGTAACCACGAATTTCACGAATCTTCACGAATCCATCCAGATGAAAAAAGGCCGGTGGGGAGGCTTTTGCAGAGCATCCATTCGCGTGTTTTCGGTCCATGGGCGGTTCAAAAGCATCACCCTTTGGTTATGAATGAACCACAAAGAACGCAGAGAACGCAAAAAGGAGGCGCGGGTCGGGGGAATGTGGCTGGTGGAGCGTGCAGTCTGACCCACGGCTGGGGAGGGACTGCGAATGAACGCCAATGGACGCGAATCCATCCGGATTGAAAAAGCCCGCTGTCGTCCTGGAAAGCTTTGTGATCTCTGTGGGCTTTGTGGTTCATCCTCCTTTTTTATCTCCGCAAATTGCCCATTCACGATGTTCCCATGCTCTGAAGACCAATGCTCCGGCACCGGGCGCGACGCCCGGCGGGACAGGCGGGACGCCTGTGCTCCCCAAGGCGTGCCTGGCTCCCTGAGGGGTCGCTGATGATGGGGCGTTGGAGTGCCGCCGGCCGGGAGCGGACCGTGGTGAGCCAAGAACCGGCAAGGCCGATGGGCTCGGGGGTAACTCAAGCCCGCCCCGATAGTGGCGCGGGCATCCTCCCTGCGCGGCAAGCAGGCTTCCAGCCTAGTCATTGATCAGGTGTCCGGCCTGGAAGGCCGGATGCCGCGCAGGCTGGAAGCCAGCGTTACCTGCGCGGCCCGGAAACTCCTGGTGGTTCCGGCGGGCTTTCGGGGTTAAGGCTCCCGCATGCTTATACTTCATTGCTCTCCGGAAGGCCGGCTTTCGCTGATGGGGGATCCGCAGGCGGGGGATCCTTTGGAGGCCATCGCGCCATTCCGGCTGAGTGCGGCGGGGGGATTTCTGGTGTTGGCGCTGCGTCCGGCGCAGGAGGCTCCGGCGGATCCGGGGCTGGCGTGGTTGCACCGTTGCAGTCAGCAATGGCTGGCGGCGGTGTGCCGGAGCCGGATGGAACATCCCGTGCTGCCCGGGGGGCTGCCGGCGGATTGGCTGAATGCGGCACCGCCTTTCCCGGGGGGAGAATACCTGACGACGGAGCATCTGGCGGACCTCTGGCGGGCGGCGGGTGATGCTCTGAGCGCCGCTTGCGGGGAACTCCCGGGGGGCTTGGCGGATTGGCTGGCGACGGGGCACAGCCCATGGCATCTGGTGGGGCGCGTCACTTTCCACCTGGCCGAAAACAAGCGGGATCCGGACAAGCCTTTTGCCTTTTTGGCGACTTACACGGATGCCCTGTCCGCTGCCGGCACCCCGCAGCACCTTCCGCTGGGCCGGGCGCTGCAAACCTATGCCGCCGCGCAGGACCAGCGCGCCCTGGACTCGATCCTGACTCCGGTGCGCACCGCCGCTGCGGCCAGCCCGTGGGTGCACGATCTGCTGGAATCCCGCCGCGTCTTTTCCCCCCTGGCATGGCAGCCGCAGGACGCCTACGCCTTTATCCAACAAATCCCCCTGCTGGAACAGGCCGGCCTGACGGTGAAAGTGCCCGATTGGTGGAAAAGCGGACGCCTCTCCCGCCCGGCGGTCACCGTCTCGCTGGATACGGACAAATCCATGCTGGGCATCGGGGCCATGCTGCGTTGCCATATTAATCAGACGCTGGACGGAACGCCGCTGAGTCCGGAAGACTGGGACCGCATCCTGAACTCCAGCTCCGGCCTGCTCAACCTGCGCGGCCAGTGGATCGAGATCGACCGCCAGCGGCTGGGGGAAGTGATGGAGCACTGGGGCAAGGTGGCGGCGGCGGCCGAGCATGGGGGGCTCTCTTTTCATGAGGGCATGCGCTTCCTCGCCGGATATCATCCCGGAGGGCAGGGGGCGGCGGCGGCCCTGCCGGAAACCCTCGCGTCCTGGTCGGAGGTCATCGCGGGCAAAAACCTCGCCGCCGCCCTGGAGGAGCTGCGCCACCCCACCACGCCCCCCGCTCCGCCGCGCCTGCGCGCCACCCTGCGGCCCTACCAGGAAAAAGGCCTCGCGTGGCTGAGCTTCATGCGCCGGCTGGGGCTGGGGGCCTGTTTGGCGGATGACATGGGCTTGGGCAAAACCCTTCAGGTGATTGCTTTGCTCGCCAGCGAAATTTCAGATTTGAAATTTGAAATTTCAAATTCTTCCCCGCCCGCCCGCCCAAACCCGCCTGCCCGCGAAAGCCTCCAATCTGAAATCCCGAATGCTCTCCACCCCTCCAGCACGGCACCCCTCTCAAATCTCAAATCTCAAATCTCAAATTCCCCTTCCCCCTCCCTTCTCGTCGTCCCTGCCAGTCTGATTGGAAACTGGCAGGCCGAGTTCCAGAAATTCGCGCCGCACCTCCGTGTTTTCTGTGCGCACCCTTCACGGACGCCCAAGGAGCAACTGGCGGCTGCGCAGGAGGATCCGGAGGAAATCCTGCCGCGTTATCAGGCGGTGCTGACCACCTATGGACTGCTGCAGCGTAGCCCGGCTTTGCAGGCCTTTCCCTGGTCCGCAATCATTTTGGATGAAGCCCAGGCCATTAAAAACGCTGGCACCGCGCAGGCCAAAGCCGTTAAAAAAACCCACGCGCCTTGGCGGCTGGCGCTCACCGGCACACCTGTGGAAAACCGCCCGGGCGATCTTTGGTCACTGTTTGATTTCCTGAATCCCGGCCTGCTCGGCGGCCCCACGGCCTTTGCCAGCCATCTCAAAAAGCTAGCCGAATCCCCCACTGGCTATGCCCCGCTGCGCCGGCTCATCCAGCCCTACATCCTCCGGCGGATGAAGACGGACAAATCCATCATCGCCGATCTTCCTGACAAAACCGAAATCACTGCCGCCTGCGGCCTGAGCCGGAAGCAGGCGATCCTCTACGGCAAGCTGGTCGAACAACTCAAACGCGACCTGGCCGACGAAACGATCAGCCCCATGGAGCGCCGCAGCCTCGTGGTCGGCTACCTGATGCGCTTCAAGCAAGTCTGCAACCACCCCAGCCACTGGAGCGGCGATGGCGTCTACGCGCCGGCGGACAGCGGGAAATTCGCCCGCCTCGCGGAACTCTGCAGCGAACTGGCCGAGCGGCAGGAACGCGTCCTCATTTTTACGCAATTCCGCGAAATCATCGATCCCCTCCACGCCTACCTCACCACCCTCTTCAAGCGCCCCGGCCTGATCCTCCACGGCGGCACCGCCGTCAAAGCCCGGCAGCAATTGGTGGAGCAATTCCAAGCCCCGGACGGCCCGCCCTTCTTCATCCTCAGCGTCAAAGCCGGTGGCACCGGCCTCACCCTCACTGCCGCCAGCCACGTCATCCATTTCGACCGATGGTGGAATCCCGCTGTGGAAAACCAAGCCACCGACCGCGCCTACCGCATCGGCCAAAAGCGCAACGTCCTCGTTCATAAATTCGTCACCAGCGGCACCATCGAAGAACGCATCGACGCCATGATCGAATCCAAAAAAGCCACCGCAGCCGAACTCCTCAGCCAGGACGGTGCCGCCGAAACCCTCCTCACTGAAATGTCCAACGAGGCGCTGCTGGACTTTATCGCCCTGGATGCCGATGCGGCGCTGGCGGAGGTTTGACCAGTCCGTCCGTCAAAGGCCTGGAGCAGCCTCCTGCAATTTCACGGCGGTCATGAAACCGCGGCCGGCGATGGTGTCCTGGTAGGAACCGGGTTGGAAGCCGGATTCCTTCAGGAGCGCGCCATATTCGGCAGGGCTATAACATTTACCCTGGGTGATGTTCATCAGAAGGGCCGAGTATTCGGCGACGGGGAGGGGGCCGGTTTTATCGTCGCTGATGAAGGCATCGTGGATGATGAGCAGACCGCCGGCGGGGAGGGCACGGGCCGCCTGGGCGAGGAGGAGGCGGATTTCCGGCAGGTCCCAGTCGTGCAGGACATTGGACAGCAGCAGGACACCGGTGGACGGCCAAGGGATGGCGAACATATCTCCGGAAAGGACCTGCAGGCGGCTTTCCAAGCCGTGGCGGGCAATTTCCTGACGGGTGATGGCGTCCACGGGTGGCTGCTCGAGGACGGTGCCGGTGAGGTGCGGATGCGTGGCAAGAATGGCCGCAGCGTAGATGCCGGATCCGCCGCCGACATCCAGCACATGGTGCCGGTGGGCCAGCAGCGGGGTCAGGGCCCTGGCCAGGAATTGGCCGAAGGTGATGCCGCGGCAATTCATGAGCGCGGTAAAGCTTTGGGCAAAGACGGGATCCAGCATGGAGGCGTGCCAGTCGCTGGCATTTGCTTTGGCCTGCCAATTCGCGGGTTTGCCCGTGGAAAGCACTTTCAGAAAACCCTGCACGATGGGCGTATTGCGGATGGGTTCATAATAGGGACCGAGAAACCAGGGCGAGTCTTTCACCATGTGCTCTTCCGCCACGGGCGTCAGACGATTGCCGCCAGCGGCATCGGTGGCCACGAATCCATAGGCGCGGCAGAGGGTGAGCAACACATCCCCAGGACGGGCCACCCAGCCGAAATGCTGGCAAATCATGTCCAGGCTGGCACCTGCATGGGACTTTAGCCATGTGAAGAAATCGTAATGCAGGAGGGCGGCAGCAATCAATTCCGCGCCATATTGGCGGTCACGGAGCTGAAGAATCTGAGCGGGGTCAGTCGAAGGGAGGATAGCGAGAGGGTGGGACACGGGAGGGGAAAGCAGGGCCGTGGGGCACCCCATGACAAGCGGGAAGGGTGCCGGCGCCGGTTGTTCAGCCGCGCGGTGCGGCGAAACCGCCTGCCAAGGGGAGCAGGCGGAGGCGGATCCCAAAAAATCACTCCAAGGTCCACAACTCCTCGCCTTTCCGGGAAGAGGGACGTGCACCCAGTTCCTTGAGCAATCGGATGGTTTTTCCACGGCTGGTGCCGGCGGCCAGCATGAGGGTTTTCAACCTCCGGTGACCTACCGGCTCACCATTGAGCTTTTTTTGTTTGAGTTCGTGATCAAGGACCTCGAGTTGCCGCTTTTTTTGAGCCTGCCGGAGAGCGAGGCGCTCACGGCGGGACAGGGGCGAGATCATTGCCAGAAGGGGGCCGGCAATGCGTTCTAAAATAGATGGCATGGATGTCTGAAGGTATTCGCTTCCCCATGCAGCAGCCATCGTTCCCAGCAAGAGAACAATCGTGATTTTTTCTTCAGATGGTTGATCGATGTTGCTTAACTTCAAGCTATTAGACGCCCGGTTGAATTTTCTTTCTATTTTAATGCGAAGGTAATTTCCGGCACGGCTTCAGCGGCGTTGCGCGCGCTGCCATTTTGTGTCTTGCACAAAAACCGCCTTTCCCCTTACATGGCGTCATGCAGACTCATTCCTCTCCTTTTACCGCCTTCGCGCTGGGCCTTCTTCTTCTGCCTGCAGCCCCGTATTCTGCCAAGGCGGATGATGTGACGCCGAGGCCGGTGCTGGGAGAAATCATCCGGCTGGATCCTGGATTCAATGCTTTGGTGCCGCCTGGGGCAAAAATGGAAGTGCTCGCCGCAGGACTGGATTGGTCGGAAGGCCCGGTGTGGTCGGCGGCGCTGGGCGCCGTGCTGTTTTCCGATGTGCCGCAAAATACCGTCTTCCAATGGAAGGAAGGTGAGGGGCTGACGACCTTTTTAAAGCCCTCCGGTTATACCGGAACCAACACCTACAGCCGCGAGTCCGGCTCGAATGGGCTGACCTTTGATCCGGCCGGCCGGCTCATCTCCTGCGAGCATGGGGACCGCCGCCTTTCCGCCCTCAGCCTCAGCGGCGGGGGGGGCAAGCGCACCCTCACGGACAATTTCGAAGGAAAGCGCTACAACAGCCCCAACGATGCCTGTGTGGACCGCGCGGGAAATATCTATTTCACGGATCCCCCCTACGGCCTGCCCAAAGGCCCCGCCGACGTGGAGACCCGTGAGATTCCCTGGAACGGCGTCTACCGCCTCACTCCGGAAGGCAAGGTCACGCTCCTCACCAAGGAGCTGAAATTCCCCAACGGCGTGGCCCTGTCCCCAGACGAAAAAACCCTCTACGTCGCCCAATCCGATGTCACCGCCGCGCTCTGGATGGCCTACCCACTGCATCCGGATGGCACCCTGGCCCCCGGCCGCATCCTCGCGGATGTCACCGCCATGGCCGGGGGCGGAAAATACAAAGGCCTGCCGGATGGTTTGAAGGTGGACCCCAAAGGCAACCTCTGGGCCACCGGGCCCGGCGGGGTGCACGTCATGTCACCGGAGGGCAAGCTCCTCGGCCGCCTTGAAACCTTTGTGCCCACGGGCAACTGCTGCTTTGGCGGCCCGCATCAGGAATATCTTTACATCTGCGCGGATGCCTGGCTCTGCCGCGTGAAGCTGGTGCCTTGAGATTCCTGACAAAACATCAGGCCCCCGCAGGCTGGGGGTGCTGGGACGCTTCCGCGGACGGATCGCTTTTTTCCTCCGCGATTTCCAGACCCGCCACCGCCAGATCGATTTCCGAGGCATCGCGCTCATAGGCGGTCAGGCACAGCCGCAGCATAGCCAAGCCGGCTTCCCGCTCATCATGCACAATGCCCGCCGGAGCCACCGCCCGCAGAACTTCCACCTCGGAGGGAAAGCGCGCCCGGCACAGCGTGGCAATGTCAGGATTCCGCTCCCTGGCGATCGTGATCGCAGTGCGCGCCAGTTCGGCGTGAGGGAAGGTGATCACAATCACCCGCGCCCGGTCCACCCCTGCCAAATCCATGGTATCCGCCTGGGCGATATCGGCAAACAGGACCTGGTGTCCTTCCTTGATCAGGCGGCGCGCGGTTTGTGCATTCAATTCCACAATCACCACCGGAATGCCCAGCAATTCCAAGGCCTGATGCACCATGCGCCCCACCGTCCCATAGCCACATAAAATCGCGTGGTCACGCACCTCCCGCATCCGTTTGCTGAAGTGGGTGCCACTTTCCGGCTTCACCGCCTTGCCGCTGCGGGCGGACTCCCAGCGCTTCGTCAGCGGAATCACCACCCGCATGATCAGTGGGGACAATCCCAGCGTCAGCACCACCTGGATCAGCAGCGTCTGGATCACCAGCGGGCTCAGCAAGCCGGCCTCCGCGGCCTTGTTCGCCACCACCACAGCGAACTCCCCCACCCCGGACAGCGCGATCCCTGACAGGAGCGCCCCACGCAGCGGCACCTTGCCCCAGCGCCCGGCCAGGGTCAGCACGGCGGCCTTCATCACGAGGATCGCGGCGGCTCCGGCCAGCAATTGCGGCCAGTGTGCCAGAAAAAACGGCACATCCACAAAAGCCCCCACCGACACGAAAAAAATCGTCAGGAAAAAATCCCGGAACGTGCCCGCATCCGCCATGATCCGGTGGCTATACACCGACCCGCTCACGGCCAATCCCGCCGCAAAAGCCCCCAGGGCGGAATTCAGCCCCAGTAAGCTCCCCAGCGAAGCCACCCCGGCACACAAGGCCAGCACCGATAGCGTGAACAACTCCCGGCTCCGCGAATGGCTCACCACTTTCAGCACCTGGGGAATGCCGTAACGGCTCAGCAGCGCAGCCGCCGCCAGGAAGACCAGTCCCTTCGCCATCAGCACGCCGGTCAATTGCGCCGCCCCACTCAGATTGAGCCCACTGGTCAGGCCCGGCAGCAGCACCAGCAGCAGGATCACCACCATATCCTGGAGCAGGGCCACCCCCAGGGTCATCCGCGCTCCAGGATGATTCCCCAGCCCAAAGTCCTGGAACAACTTCAGCCCAACCGCCGTGGACGACAGCGCCACCAGAAAAGACGTCAGGCCCAGCGCCATGCCCTGCATGCCCAGCCAGGACAGCACCACTGCGGCGACTGCCGAAGTCATCACCAACTGCGCCAACCCCGCCACCAGCCCGGTGCGGCGCAATTGCATCAGCTCATGCAGGGAGGACTCCACCCCGATGGTGAACATCAGCAGGATGATCCCCACATTTCCCATCTGCGACAGCAGAGCCGCCGCCGCCGAGCCCGGATGCAGCGGCACCAGTTGCGATACCGCCAGCAGCACCCCGCACAAAAAATACCCTGGCAAGGGCGGCAGCTTCAGTTTTCCCAGCACCAGCGACACCGCTACTGCCAGCAGCAATACCAAGGTGAGGATCAGCAGAAACTTCTCTTCCGCCGCCCCACCCGCCGCCAGCACGATGCAATTCACAATCATCGTATGACCTTAAACGGCTAACACTTTCCTGCCAGCATTAAACCATTTAATTGGACCCCCCTGTGCCTCACCGCCCCTGCGCCAGCCGGGCCTCGGCGGTGGCTTCTTCGGTAAAGGCCAACTGCAATTCATTGGGATTCCCCAGCCACAGGGCACCGTAGGGAATCACCGGAAAATCCGTCAGAGGGATGCGCCGGGTGCCCCCCGGAGCAGGAACGTGCGGATTGGGCGTCAGCGTCAGTCCGGCCCCGAAGCCCTGGATCACATAGTGCACGATCAGTTCCTGATTGGGCACTTCCAGGCTGGGAAACCATTCCACCTTGCGCTGCGCCAGTTCCGCCTGGAAGAGGCGGCAGACGGGCTCCTCTTCACACAGGGCGATCAGCGGGAGATCAATGCGGTCGCGCTCCCAGAAGGAGGCCGCTTTGGTATAGCCGCTTTTGGCAGGCACCAGCAGGGACATCTCCACGCGAAGCAATTCCTTGTGCCGCACCCCAGCGGAGCGTTTTCCCAGAAGGGATCCCAAGCCAATATCAATTTCCTGGCTGAGCAGCGCCTGCTCCAGCCAATCTGCCTTGCCCGTCGCCAGGGTAAAATGCATTTGCGGGAAGCGGCGCTTCAGCCGCCCGAGGATGCGCGGCAGGTATTCGCGCTGCACTGTCTCCGGCGCGCCGATACGGAGGTGCACCGGGTGCTGCCCGCGGAGCCGGGCCGTCACCTCCGGCAGCCCTTCAAAAAAAGGCCGCAGATGCGCATAGAGTCCCTCCCCGCTTTTTGTCAGGGAAAACGGCCGGCGGTGGAACAAGGTCGTTCCCAGGGAATCCTCCAACTGAATGATCTGGGCACTGACCGCCGGCTGCTGGATGCCATAAGGCATGTGCCGCGCCGCCGCACTCACCCCGCCGTGACGGGCCACGTAATAAAACAACTCAAGGTGATGGACGTTCATCCCTCAAACTGCACCGCCCGCACCGGGTTTGGCAATCCCGGAAGTCAGGACGTCCCTGGGCCGCCATTCCTTCCCCATGTGGCGCGTGAAGGAAAAGGTTAAGAAGGCCGTCCGGGCATTTTTCAGCTTTTTTGAAACTTCCGGATCCTTTTGCGTAGAAATGGAATGAAGCCCCCTTTTACTTATCGTTATGCGCTCCATTTTTATCTTGCTGTTTGCCTGCCTGATGCTGTCTGCCCCGGCCAATGCCGATCCCATTCCGCTGAATTTTGATGCCTCGCTGAACGCCGGAAATGCTGGCACGCACACCGCATCGGGCGTGCTCGCCGCCGGGGAAACGCTGACCTTCGCCATCACGGTTCCGCAGAATCCTATCTTACCGGATGGCAATCTGGCGGAGGGCCTGCGGGTGGTTACCACAAAATTTCTCCCAGCATTGCTTTATACCGATCCAGCCCAACCAGAAGAAAATCTGGAAAATCAATTCGGCCTGCAAAATGATTTCCTTGCTCCTCTGTTCGCTCCGGGACGCACCTTCTACGTCCGCGTTGGTGATCCGGCGGGCAACACGCCGGAAAGCTATCAAATCACCTCCTCGGCGGTGATCGTCAAGGACGCCGGGACCCTGCCAGCAACCGCCGGTGAGGTCTTTTATGACTCAGGAGAAAGTTTGCCGGCTCCAGGATTCCAGACGATCGATGTCGCAGCCTACTACAAGGTCACCATCCCGCCCGGGAATGCCGGGATCTTCCTCGTGGAGTTGAGCCGGCCCGGGACTTCCAGCACGGATCTGCTCCTGGCAGGAAGGCAAGGGAAATCCACCTGGGCTTTCGGGAATCACTCAACCGTTTTACGATCTCACCCAGACCTACTGGCCCGGAACGCAGGGGATTTCCGGGAACCAGCCCTCGGCGGATTCGGCTATTGTGCCGGTTCAGGGGCGCGATACCCTGGAAATGGAGCCGGGCATCTACTATTTACAAGTAACCGATGGCCCAGGGCTGCCAGGTTACTACCGTCTCCGCCTGAAAACCGCCCCTGGCAGTCAGCCGGTGTCGCTGGATGGCACGGGCGTTTCCGCAGAGGTGCCAGCCGGGGGCTGGCAATGGTTCCATTTTGTCATGCCGGATCCGCCGCCGCCCGGTCTGACCTTTACCGGCACCGATGGCCTTGACTGGATCCTCAGGGACACTTTGCGGCCATCCAGGATCAATTCCCCATTCGGCACTGGAGACCCCGTGAATATAGGATCCGATCAAAAAAACTCCTCAATCCCATACAATGTTAACCCCGCCAGCCAACACTTCGACACGAGGGCAAACCTGCGCCCCGGAGCCGCCTACTACTTTGGAGTGGCCAATCACAGCAATACTCCCCGCACCGCAGAAATCAGCCTGACGGCCGATCCCGGCACGATTATCGTGCCGATGGTGGATTTTCTGGATGGCCCCTGGTCCGGCACGCTCAATCCCGGAGAGGAGCAGGAACTGCGCGTCAACGCCCCGGCTGATGCACAGCGCCTCAAACTCATGATCCAGGCCGGAGCGGGCATCACCGCCTGGGTGGAACAGGGATCCCCGGTGCGTGCCGGCAATAGCTTTGCCCACTGGAAGCAACCACTGCTTAACAATACTCCCGTGGTCCTTGAGCAGGACCTCAATATCAGCCAGCCATGGCCATGGCGGGCAGGCGTCAGTTATTGGGTCAAGCTCATGAATGGCGGCACCCAACCCGTTTCAGTCACGCTGCAAAGCACCGGCAAATCCCCTGCCAATTCCGACGATGACCACGATGGCATGCTGGACGGATGGGAGTTGACCCATTTCGGGACCCTATCCCGGGACGGCACCCAGGATTATGACTTCGAAGGCGTCAGCGATCTGCAGGAATTTCTCGACCACACGGATCCCACCAACTTTTCCTCCTACCGCTGCCGGGTCGTGCTGACCATCACCGGGGACGGGACCGCTGCCCTTTCCCCGGAGGCGGAATCCTATCCCAAAGGAACCCCCTTGGAAGCCAGTGTCTCACCCCTGGCAGGTGCCACCTTCATCAAATGGCTGAGCAATAGCAGCGAAGGCAACGGGGAGGTTGAAATCAACCTGAGTGGCATCGGCCTGGTGCTGAACCGGCCTTACACCTTTCTGAAAGCGGTCTTCACCAGCAGCGCTCTGGCGCAGGCCGTGGATCAGCCGGCCGGCCTCTGGTGGACGGGCGAAGGTTATTCCACCTTTGGCGGCAATACCCTGCCGTGGATTTCCCAGGACACCCTGACCCACGATGGCCTGGATGCCGCCCGCAGCGGGACGCCGCCTCTGGGCCGTGGCACCGGCATCAGCACCCGCCTGCAGGGGCCGGGCCGCCTGAACTTCCAGTGGAGCGTGGGTCAGCCAGGGTCATTCTCCGCCTTTGGCCGCATCCTGGTGGATGGCCCGCAGGTAAAGTCGCGCTTCGGTTATCAGGACTGGACAGCGGATTTCCTGGAAATCGCAGAGGGCACCCACACCGTGACCTGGGAAGCCTTTGGGGCCGGCTTTCCCCAGCCCGGGGCAGCACCGGATTACGTCTGGCTGGACGAGGTGTCCTTCACGCCGGCTCCTCCGGATAGTGATCACGATGGCCTGCCGGATCCCTGGGAGCTGCAATGGTTCGGCAGCCTTGGCTACCATGGCTGGATTGATGCCGATGGCGATGGCAACGACAACGCCACGGAACTGGCGGATGGCACCATCCCGACCAGCGCCAACTCCGTGCGGCCCCGGCTCCATCTCACTTCCCCGGGCGGCAGCGTTAGTGTGGACCCTGGCCAGCTTTCCTATGACTATGGGCAAACCGTGACTCTCACAGCATCTGGCCCCGGCTTTTCCCACTACGAGGGCGGCCTCGTCACCAGCACCAATCCCCTGCCCCTCACCCTCACCCGCACCCTGCATCTCCAGGCCATTTTTGATCCCGGACTGGATGCTGCCCTGGATCAATATAACGGCTGGGCATCCGTCCTCTCACCAGGCGGGCACGGCTGGAAAGGCCGGGTGGATTTCACCGGGCCCACCGATGGCGATCTCGCAGCCACCCAGCCGGGCCAGCTTCCCGCCAGCCAGTCGGATCTCGCCAGGACCTTCACCGGCCCCCTGTCCCTGTCCTTCTGGTGGAAAGTGGATCAGGGCCAGACCTTCCTGGAACATGAAGATGCCGTCCTTTTTGCCACCCTTGATGGTGAAAAAATCGCCACCTGCACCTCCGGCAGCATCTGGTCCATGGCTTCCCTCTATATTCCGGAAGGTGAACACGTCCTGGCCTTCTCCTTTAAAACCAGCACCACCGGCAATGGCAGGGAACGCGCCTGGCTCGACCAGGTCCAGCCCTACGTGCCCACTGGCGGTGCCCTCGCCCTGCAGCTCGCTCTGGCCGCAGCCGGAGTGCCTCCTGACAAAATCCACCCTTACGCGGATGCTGACGGGGATGGAGCCAGCAACCTCATGGAATGGGCTCTGGGCTCCGATCCTGCGGACCCCACCAGCCAAACCACCCTGCCTCCGCCCCATCTGGAGGAAAACCAACTCTGCCTCACCCTTCCCCTGCCCCCGGATCACGATCTCAGCGGCATCCACTTCGATTTTCAGACCTCCAAGGATCTGAAAACCTGGACCTCTCTCGGAGTCATTGTCACCAAGATGGGCAACACCCTCGAGGTATGTGTGCCCCAGGGCACGGATATTGGCGAAGGCTTCCTGATGCTGCTCGTCAGCCTGGAAAACGCACCATAACATCCCTCCCCCTGCATGGGAAAAGGAAAACCTGGATGCCACCATTTTGCAGGCCCCGGGCATTGATCCCCGCACGGGGTGGCACTTGCCAACGCCAAAAGCAATGTGTCAGGCAAAATATGGGGAAAATCCGCCTCCTGAAAACATCGTTGCACGTGGACAGGCGGAACTATACGCATCAGACATCCATGAATGCTTCACGCATCAACTCTAACTTCAACTGCATGCACACCGTCAGGCCCTTGAATCATCGCTTCACAAAATCACCAGTAAGACGAATTCTGACTTTCCTGGGGGTCGTGTTCGCGACTGCGGTTCCCGGAATTGCTGAGCCAACGGATGTCACCGCCCTGGTCACAGCGGCGGTGACGAAGGATGGGATTGCGCTGGACGTGGGGAATGACAGGTTCGGTGATCCCTCACCGGGCGTCTCCAAGCAGCTTCATGTCGAATATACCATCGGCGGGCAGACACTCTCGCTGGAGGTTCCGGAAACGGGGAAGTTGGCCATCGCCGCGCCAGCGGGCCAAAAGTTGACGATTTTGAAAGCGACCTATGGGCCTGCCGCCGGATCACAGGAGGTGAGTGAGGCCACTCCGGCTTCAGCGATCCAGGTGCGCGCGGGCTTTTCGGTGGAGCGGGTGTATTCCGTGCCGAGGGCGTATGGCTCGTGGGTGGCCATGTGTTTCGACGACAAGGGACGGATTTATGCGTCGGATCAGGGACCAAGGTTGTTTCGTTATACTCCGCCGGGTGGCGGAAGAGAGGAAAAGGTGGAGGTGGTGTCGGACAAGTGGGGGTATTCGCAGGGGATGACGTTTATCAACGGTGACCTCTATCTGGTGCAGCACGGGGATCATTCGGAAAAGAATTTCCGGCTTGAGTCGGTGCTGCGCATCCGGGATACGGACAGTGATGACAACTTGGACAAGGCGGAGACGCTCTTTGAATTTCCCCGGGTAACGGGCGATGCCGCCAACTGGTATGAACACAATGTCCACAGCATCGTGGCGGGACCGGATGGCCAATCCATTTATATCGTGAGTGGTGACCGCAACGGCCTGCCCTGCCCGGAGGGGAGGACGCCAAAACATTGGAATCGGGATGGCTGGGACTTTGAATACACCAAGGAATCCTACTCCGGCGGCTGGGTGATGCGGGCGGATCTGGATGGAAAAAACCCCGCCTATCTCTGCATGGGACTGCGTAACAGCTATGACATCGCCTTCAACCACCAGGGTGATCTGTTCACCTATGACAGCGATTTCGAAGGCGATTTCGGCCTGACAAATTACCGCCCCACCGCCATCCGGCAGGTGCTCAGTGGGACTGATAGCGGGTGGGGGGGCCGTGCCGGAGAAATGCGTTGGAACTGGAACTCCAAATGGGAGGACATTCAGCCGCCGCTCAAAAACATTGGCCCGGGATCCCCCACGGGAGTGGCCTTTGGTTATGGGGCAAAATTCCCCCCGCGCTATCAGGAGGCGTTCTTCGCCTGTGATTGGAGTTGGGGGCGGATGTTTGCGGTGCATCTCACACCGGAAGGATCATCGTATGCGGCAGAGGTGGAGCCCTTTCTTAGCGCTCAGGGCTTGCCCATCGCTGATGCCGCGGTTTCGCCCGTGGATGGTGCGCTGTATTTCCTGATTGGGGGACGAGGCACCCAGTCGGGAATTTACCGGGTCACTTATGTGGGGAGGGAGGACACCAATCCCAGACCGCCGGCAGCACTGGATGCAGCCACGGCAGGCTTGCACGCGTTGCGCAGGGAAATGGAGACGTTTCATGGGAAGGCGAACCCTGCCGCCATGGCCAAAGTCTGGCCACAATTGTCCCACGGGGACCGGGCCATCCGCAGTGCCGCCCGTATCGCCCTGGAGTGGCAACCGCTGAGCGAATGGAAACAACGGGCCCTTGATGAATCAAATCCACGCACCGCCCTGCAATCCCTCCTCGCCCTGGCCAGATCCACGGATGGGGACACCACCGTGCAACCCGCCCTGCTGACGGCCTTGGAGCAATTTGATTTCCGGAACCTCAGCCCTGATGAACAGTGCTGGTATCTGCGCATCCTCACGGTTACGGCAAAGCGTCATGGCATGTTTGCCCCGGACGTTGCCGTAAAAATTCTGGCCGTGCTGGAACCCGTGCTTCCCTCGGCCGATTCCCGGGTGAACGGGGAAATCACCGCCTTGTGTGCCGCGCTTCACAGCAACACTTTCCTCCCTGCGGCCATTGATTTGCTTGAACGCAGCCGCACCCAGGAGGAGCAGATGCATTACGTTTCAGCGTTAGTGAACTCAGCCGGAAGTCCCGGCTGGACCGCTGAACTCCGCGGGAAGTTGTTTGATTTGGCCATCGGGCGGGTGCCTCATTGGAAAGGCGGCGCAAGTGTGCGTCCCTACAGGGAGTGGCGGATGAATAGCATCATTGGGATGCTCAGCGAAGATCAGCGCAGCCAATTTGCAGACCGCATCGCCAAGGCCTTGAACCCTCCAGGCATCATGCCTGCGACTTCCCGGAACTTCGTGAAACATTGGAAAATCGAGGACTTCACGGCTGCCCTGGAGGCTGGACTGAAGCAAAAACGCAACCTGGAGAATGGCCGCATGTTATTCACCGCCACGGGATGCATCGCCTGCCACAATTTCCACGGCGAAGGCGGACTGGCTGGTCCGGATCTCACCAGTGCCGGTGGGCGCTATAGCGCCCGCGATCTGCTGGATAATATTCTCAATCCAAGCAAAATCATCAACGAGCAAAACGCCATTCAGATCTATACCATGAAAGACGGGAAGGTGATCGCCGGTCGCACCACAAACCTGGCGGGGGACATCATCATGGTGGCCACAAATCCCATGGACCCCGGGGGCTCTGAAGTGCGCTTCAGCACCAAAGACCTCGTGGGCATCACCAAATCCCCCGTGTCCTTCATGCCTCCAGGGTTGCTGGACACCCTTACGGAAGGTGATCTGCTCGATCTGCTGGCATTCCTTACCCAACTGGATCCGATGACACCCGCACCCATCCAATGAGGTGCCAGCCCGCCAATAGGGATGTGACACTATGTGTGAATTGGAAAAAGTGATCGCCCCATGACGATTAAGCGGCTCCGCCTGCGGGTGGAGGTCCCTCTCCAACTAAATCCTTGATTATCAGTAACATCCGTGACCCGACAGCGTCTTTTCTTTTCCTGTCCAGAGTTATTCGTGGCCCACTATTCGTAGCGCAGGGCATCGATAGGGTCCAGCTTGGCTGCTTTCCTCGCAGGGTAGAATCCAAAGAATACTCCGATGGCGAAACTAACACTGAAGGCAAGGATGACTGAGCCGGGGGAGATCACGGCTTGGAAATCTGCAAATAGGGAAACGGCCTTGGAAATGCCCACCCCAGCAAGGACTCCGATGGTGCCCCCCAGCAGGCTCAGAGTGATGGATTCGATCAGGAACTGCATCAGGATATCACCCGCCTGGGCCCCGACGGCGACCCTGATGCCGATCTCCCGCGTGCGCTCGGTGACGCTCACCAGCATGATATTCATGATGCCGATGCCGCCGACGAGCAGGGACATTCCAGCGATGGCTCCAAGGAGTGTGGTGATGATGCCGGAGATGCTGGCGACTTTGTCCGAGAGTTCCTTCTGGTCAAAGATGTTGAAGTCATTGACATCATCCGGGGCGAGGCGGTGGCGCTGGCGGAGCAGGCTGGTGATCTGCTGCCGGGCGGTTTCCATGCGGTCTGCGCTGACCACCTGGATACTGAGCAAGCGGGGATACTTGTCGCCGGTGAGGCGTTTCATGGCGGTGGTGTAGGGGATCACGATTTGATCATCCTGGTTTTGCCCACCCATGCCAGCTCCCTTGCTTTCAAAAAGTCCGATAATAACAAACGGAGTGTTTTTGATGCGGACGGATTTTCCGATGGGATTCACCGGCCCAAAAAGTTCATTGGCTGTTTTCGATCCGATTACTGCGACCTTGGCGGCGCTGCGCACTTCCCGCTCCGAGAACATGGTGCCCCCAGCGATTTTCCAGTTCCGGATGGTGGTAAAATCCGGCGCTTGTCCGGAAATGGTAGTGGACCAGTTTTTCCCGTTGGCAATAGCCTGGGCATTGGTGGACACTTCGGGACTCAGGCCGGCGATATCAGGAATCTCCCGCTTCAGGGCGTGGGCATCCTCCAAGGTAATCCGGCTGGCACTGCCCAGACCGGAATTCACCCCGCCGGACCGGCGGTTGCCGGCAAATACGATCAGCAAATTCTGTCCGAGGGAGGACACTTCCGTTTCGATGCGGACCTGGGCACCGTTTCCTACCGAAACCATCACCACGACCGAGCAAACGCCGATGATGATTCCAAGTGCCGTCAGGACGGATCGCAGCTTGTTGCGCCGCAGGGCGCGCAGCGCGATCATGGAAGAAAGCAGAGGCCGCAGGATCAGCGATTGCAGAAAGTTGAACATGGGTCAGGCCAGGTTGGCGTTTTGCTCGGCGGTGTCCAGCTTGAGGCGCTCCTCACCAGCGTTGCGGCGGCTTTCGTTAGGGGTGTCACTGATGACCAGGCCGTCGCGCATGACGATGATGCGTTTGCAGTAGGAGGCGATGTCCAGTTCATGCGTGACCATGACGATGGTGATGCCAGTATCATTCAGTTCCTGGAAAAAGCCCATGATCCCGATGCTGGTGCGGCTATCCAGATTGCCGGTGGGTTCATCGGCCAGCACCAGTTCCGGTTCATTGACGAGCGCCCGGGCGATGGCGATGCGCTGCTGCTGGCCGCCGGAGAGCTGGCTGGGCCGGTGGCCGAGACGATCCCCCAGTCCTACTTTTTTCAAGGCTTCGATGGCACGCTTGCGCTGGGTGCGCAGGGGAATCAGTGGTTTGCTGTAGAACATAGGCAGCTCTACATTCTCCAGAGCGGTGGTGCGGGCGAGGAGGTGGAAGCTCTGAAAAACAAACCCCAGTTTCAGGTTCCGCAGGGTGGCGAGCTGAGCCCGGCTGAGTTCGGCGACATTCACGCCGTCCAGCAGATAACGGCCTCCGGTAGGGCGGTCGAGGCAGCCGAGAATGTTCATCAGGGTCGATTTGCCGGAGCCGCTGCTGCCCATGATGGCGACAAACTCGCCGCGCTGAATGTCCAGGGTGGCGCGTCGCACGGCGTGGACTTCCACCTCGCCGCTGCGGTAGACCTTGGCAATATGATCCAGTTGGATGACGGGGCCGCTCATTTTTTTGGGGCGGGTGGGCCGCCGCCGAAGGGGCCTTTTTTGGCCACGACGGTGGAGGCGGTGACCACATTGGCATCCTCCGGCAATCCATCCAATAACTCGGTCTCCAGATTGTCAGAAATCCCTACCCTGACCACCACCGGCCTGAGCGAGGTCTTGTCAGCAGGGAGGAGGTAGACCAGTCTTTGATTTCCGGTTAATTTGGCGGGTGCCTTTTCCTCGTATTTTACGCCTTCGGGAGGAGTGAAACGCAGGGCGGTATCGGGTATCCTGAGGATTCCTTTCCGTTCTGCGACGAGGATGGAAACATCTGCAGTCATGCCTGGAAACAATTTTTGCTCCGGATTGTCCACATCAATGATGGATTCGTAGGTGACGACGGTGGTGGTGATCACCGGTGCCTTGCGCACCTGACTGACTACGCCGTGGAATGTTTCGTCGGGGAAGGCTTCGACGCTGAAATCAACGGGCTGGCCAGTCCTGACCATGCCGATGTCGGCTTCAGAAACGGAGGCGGTGATCCGCATTTTGGTGATGTCCTGGGCGATGGTGAAGAGGATAGGAGTGGTCATGGCCGCCGCCACGGTCTGGTCCAGCTCGATCTTCCGGGAAATGACGATGCCATCCACCGGGGAAGTGATATTGCAAAATTCAAGATCAGCCTGTGATTTTTGCATGGCAGCCTGGCGGATCGTTACATTGGCCTCTGCCTGGGCCAGTTCAGCCACGGCCAGTTCCAGATCAAGCTGGGTGGCGGCTTGTTTGGGAAGGAGGATTTCCTTGCGCGCCAGGTTTTGCCTTTTTAGCTTGGCGGAGGCCTCGGCGCTGGCCAGTTCGCCCTCCGCCTGACGCAGGGCCGCTTTGTAGATGGAAGGGTCGATCTGGGCTACCAAATCTCCTTTTTTCACCGGCGAATTGAAGTCGACCTTCAGGGCGGATATTTTTCCCGAGACCCGGCTGCCGACATCCACGCTGACCACCGCCCCCAGCGAGCCACTGGCGGTGGCATATTGCATGAGATCCCCGCGGGTGAGGGGGGCCGTTTCAAAGGTGAAGGCAGGCGGCGTGTCTTTATTGCAGGCCGGAAGAAGGATCACGGCTACGGCTAGCAGGCATGGAAAGAAGGGACGGAACATAGGGGAAAAAATGGAGCGGGTTATTTCAAGCCGCCGCCGAGCGATTTGTAGAGGGTGATGTCATTGATCAGGTTATCAAAGCGGACCTGGATTAGATTTTGCTGGGCGCTGTAGAGATCCCGCTGGGCGGAGAGGACGGTAAGGTAGAGTTCTTCGCCGGTCCGGTAACGTTCATTGGCGAGGTCGTAGCGGCGTTGCTGCACTTGGAGCAGGGTTTCCTGGACTTCGATTTGCTGGCGGTAGCTGGAGCGGGCCACCAGGGCGTCAGCGACTTCCCGGAAGGCGGTCTGGATGGCTTTTTCATAGTTGGCCACCTCGATCCGGGCGCTGACTTTGGCTGCATCCAGGTTGGCCACATTGGCTCCGCCCTGGAAGATAGGCACATTGATCTGCGGGGAGAAACTCCACACGGCGGTGTTGGCACCGAATAGTTTGGATAGTTCATCGCTGTTGCTGCCGGTGGAACCGGTCAGGGAGATGGAAGGAAAAAACGCTGCCCGCGCCGCGCCGATATTGGCATGAGCGGCCCGCAGGGTATGCTCCGCCTCCAGGATGTCGGGACGGCGGAGGAGCAGACCGGAAGAAATTCCGCTGGAGAGTTCCGCGAAGCTGCTGCGGGAGCCCAGGGAGTTGCTCCGCATCAATTCCCCGGGCACCGGTTGGCCTACCAGAAGCACCAGGGCATTTTCTGCCTGGGCCACCTGGCGTTCGTAGGTCAGGATATTGATCCGCGCGGTTTGGACCTGGGCTTCGGAGGTCTTTAGATCCAGCTCGGACGTGGCTCCGGCATCGCTGGTGATTTTGTTAAGCTTGTAGGATTCCTCCACCGTAGTCAGGGTGCGGCGCGCCAGCTCAGTCTGCTCCGCCGCCTGACGGATGGTGCAATACTGGGTGGCTACCTCGGAAATGAGGGAGATTTGCGCGGCGAGCCGGCCTTCCCCGGCTGCCAGGAATTGTTCCAGTGCCTGGGCGTTCAGACTGCGCACTCGGCCGAAAAAGTCCAGTTCATAGGCAGTGCTGCCCAGGCTGGCACTCCACCGGCTGGTCGTTTGGCTATTCTCCCCATTGGATTTCTGGCGGCTGAAGCTGCCATCCGCATTCACTTTGGGTAAAAAGCCGGCCTGCTCAATGCGGTATTGGGCTCTGCTTCTCTCCACCCGCAGCATGGCGGCCCGCAGGTCGCGGTTGTTGGCGAGGGCCATGCCGATGATTTTTTTCAAGGCTCCATCCGGAAAAAAGTCGGTCCAGGCGACATCCGTGGGCAGCTTCCCATTCGAGCCATCCTGGCTGAGGGGAAAAGTGGCCGCCACAGGGGATCCGGGCCGTTGATAGGGCGGAATCATGCCGCATCCGGTGAGGATGACGGGGGAGCCCATGAGCAGCAGGTAAAGGGGAATAAGGTGACGGTGGTTACCTGAGGGCATATTGGGAAAAGGGAGCAGCCCGGCTTCGGCATGGCAAGTGGAGCGTGCTTTCCCGCTGGTGTGATGCTGACAACTTCAGCCGAGGGTCAAAAAGAACCAAAGCAAACATTGCCGGTAGTGATGGAATCCATGGTAGTCGGAGAAGGAGATGATTTGCCCTTTGGAAATAGGAAACGCTCTTTGCGCAGACGCGTATAGGCCGCAGAAGATTACACCTCTTTTCACAATTCCCCAGGGATTGACGGAACGCGCGCTTTACCCTTCCCTGCGGCTCACGGACAGGTGGCCTAATCGTAATTTGCTCTTTCCGGAAGGTTCACCGGAGCGGATTCCTCAATTTTTTACATCATTCAAGCTATCCTCCCGCCATGGGGAAGGTGCTGCCGATTTTCCAACCCCCAATCCTGTCATTCCCTTGCTGAAAATCATCCTGTCCCTCGGTCTATTCGTCCTCACCAGTCCCGCGCAGGAAACTCTGCGCCGGGAGATCATTCCATGCGCAGAGGCTCACTACAGTTTCGGCACCGCCGTGGATGCGGAGGGCTGCGTTTTGTTTACGGAATTCAGCCATCGGAAAATTCAGCGTTGGAATCCGGTTACGCGCCGCATCGATGTCTGGCGGGGCACCGAGACGCCGGGCATGTTTGGCCTCGCCACCGGAATCGGGAGCGATGTCTTTGTGGGACTGGACCTTGGTGATACGGGAAATCCTGGCAAAATTTTGCGCATCGCCAACGACGGGAAGGAAGAGTTCATCGTGGAAAACATCACCCGCCCCCGGCAGTTGACCTGCGATGCCACGGGAAATCTCTTCGCCGTCCTCGAAGGTGGACGCGTGCTTAAATGGGACAAATCCACCCGCGCGGTGACGGAACTCATGACCGCCCTTTCCCCCACCAGCGGCATTGCGGTCGGGGTGGATGGCTCCGTTTACGTGAGCGAATACGGTGTCTTTGACATCTCACCGACCGGCTACCCGCGGCCCTCCGCTCCAGGTCAAATCAAAGTCCGACGCCCCACCGGCGAGATCACCACTTTAAACAAAGGATTCTGGCGCATCCGGGGGATCGCCCTTCACGGCAACAACCTTTATGTGTGCAGCGAAGCGAATCGCGAGGATCATGGCAACTCCGGCCAGCTCGTGCGCATCGACACCACCAATGGCAATGAGGAAATCCTCTTCAACCGGCTCGACTACCCCCAATTTCCCGCCGCCAGTCCGGATGGCAAAATTTACTTCACGCTGGGGAGGGACAACCGCCTCGTCTCCTACGATCCCACGGCCGCCTATCACGATGCTGCCGCCCCTGCCGGGATAGCCACGCGCTCCAGCGCGCGGGGCGGAACCATTGCCTGGGGCGGCCCGGAGGCTGGCACACCATTCACCCTCACGGCTCAGTCGGTTTCTCTCACGGGAAATTTCCTCCCCTCAGCAGGCGCAGCCCAAATGGACGGGTGGATCGAAATCCCCGCAAACCGTTTCAAACTCAACCCCGACGACCTTTTCCCCGTTCACGATGCTGAGCATCCCGCGCCTGGCCTGTTTGAATTGCCAAAAGTAGAAACCACCTGTGGCGCTGGTAAACTCCACGTCGAAGTCACTCCCCTCCGTCGGCACGCAGGAAGCCGCTGGCCGATGCAGAACATTGGCACGGCCCATGAATCGCCTAATGCCAACTTCAGCGAACAGCCCGATGCCTTCCGGTTCTATTTCTCCTGGACTGCGCCTCCAGTTGGCCACCTGGACCGCAAGCCGCTGATGATTCCCCGTCCTTCCAAGCCCTGGAAGGACGCCACGTTGCTCGTGGGCGACGGCAAAACGCTGCACAGTGATTTCCATTTCATTATTGATCAAAAGGACCGGGTCCATTGCATCGGCACCTTCGGACGCGGGCCCGGCAGCACCAGCAATGGCATGGCGGTGGAGGATGGTTATGCCTTGTTCCATGCAGTGGGAGATTCCCTGGAGGCTCCGATGCAACCGCTGCCAAAAATCGGTTATCAAATCGACTCTCCGCAAGCCATCATGTGGGCGCCCGGCATGACCTGGAATCGCGGGCGCACCACCGCATTCCTTTACTATTTCCATTATTTCGGGGGCAAAGACCCCGCCGCCGGAGGAGCCCGCGTGCTGACTTCCAGCGATCCCGACCTGGCTCACTGGGCACCTTATAACGGCCTGGAACTGGCCGAAAAAAACCTCGCGTTCCGCGAAGTGGATAACCGTGATTTCTGCGTCTTCTGGGACGAACGATTGCAGACCCACCTCATGTATTACTGCTCTGGCGAAGGCTCCGGGCCCCGGGTCCGCACCTCTCCGGACCTGATCCATTGGTCTCCGGGACGCACCGTGCTGCGGGACACATCCGCCTCTCCCCATGGGTATGCAGAATCCCCCTGTGTGATTTTCCGGGATGGCTATTACTACCTTTGGACCAGCGGCATCGATTACAGCCACACGCATCTTTACATCTCCGAAGACCCCTTCAACTTCGGGGAGTCCGTGGCCAACACCATCGAAACCCAGCCTGGCCACGCGGTGGAGGTCATCACCCATCGCGGTCAGGAATACATCGCTGGCTCCATGCTCAGCACCGTTCCCAGCGCCACGCCAGCGGGACATGATCTGGAGGGCATCTATGTCCAATCACTGAAGTGGGAGGCCGCAGCAGCCGAAATGGAGTCGCGCGTGACCCGCAATCCGTAGAGCTATTTTGCGTGCCCCAGGGCCCGGATGTTGGCGTAGACTTCCTGCTGCGGACTGTCAGCCTGGAAAAACCAGCCATAACATTCCCTTGAAAGGGAACCGGATGCCGGCACCATGGAAGGATCCGTCCGCCGCGCCGCGCCGGACATCCTTTTTCCCTATCTTATAATGTCCCTGCCGCCTCCGGATTCTTCCACAACCTTCACCTCCCTGAAAGTGAGTTGGCGTGGCCTTGGCGCGGCGGCGCTGGTCCCCGGATTGGCGGGCAGTTGGCTGGGATTGCTGGGGCCGTGGCATTGGTTTTTTGATTTGTGCACCCACTTCCGTTGGCAGGCCTTCGTAGTTGGCGGGCTGGCGCTGCTGTGTGCGTTGGTCTGGCGCCGCAGGATGTTAATGGGAGCCGCCCTGCTCACTCTGGCACTGAATATCTGGCTGTTCACCTCAACACCAGCGCCAGCGCGGCCGACCGCCGTGGATCCCGGATTCAAGGTTCGTGTGGTTAGCTTGAATGTCCTCACTTCCAACCAGGACCACGCGGCCGTGCTCTCATTTCTCCAGCAATCGGATGCCGATGTGATCTTTCTCATGGAAACCGACCGGACCTGGAAAGCCGCCCTGGAGCCCCTGCTGAAGACCCATTCCCACCACCTGATCCAGCCCCGCGATGACAATTTCGGCCTCGCCTGCTTCAGCCGCCTGCCCGTGGAACAGATGACGCTGCTCTCCGGGGAAACCCTCGTCCAGGAGCCTACCCCTGGTCACATCAGCGGGTCCATCGAAGTCCAGCTCACTGTGGCTGGCAAAGCCTGGACCTTCCTCGGCGTGCATCCGGTGCCGCCCATGGGGGCGGACTATCATCAGGCCCGGAACCTCCAGTTGCAGGCACTCGCGCAACGCATCGCGCGCGCCAACCGGCCCGTGCTGATCGCGGGTGATTTGAATGCCACCCCATGGTCCTCCGGCTACCGGGCGCTCCTGCAGGGCACCACATTGCAGGCGGCTCCGGACTCCTGGAAACCTTCCTGGAAAACCGGCACGCTCCTAGGCATCCCCATCGATCAAGCCCTTACCACGCCACCACTTGCGCTCCTCTCCCGCACCATCGGCCCGGAAGTGGGCTCCGACCACCGGGCGCAGATTCTGGAACTGGCATGGGCGGCCGGACCATAGTTGGTTAGTTGGGTTATTAGCACTTCACCGGCGAAGCCGTCTACTCCACCGCGCAGTGGATCGCCCACAGATGCCGGTCACGGTTCATCCGGTTATTCGTTTTGATCAGGATCTGGTTGTCGCCCTCGTCGAGCGTGATGGGAATCTTCACGGTTTGAAATTCATCGGCATGATCGACCATCGCCACTTGCTGTCCGTTCAGGTAAACGACCGCCCAGTTGTCCAGGCCGAGACGCAGCGTGGCAGGGCGTTTCGATGTGCTATTCAACTTGCCGCTGACATAAACGGAGGCATCGAGTCGCGGGTAAGCCGTGCGGGTTTGATAAACGCCTTCGAGCCGGACCCAGCCAAACCTGGAGGGGAGACGGTGCGTGGTCATTTCCTGTCCAGCCAGGGTAATCTTTTCAGTCCAATCTCCGAGGGAAAGCTGCTTCACCAGATCGTCTGCGGGTTTCCTGAAGGCTTCAAGGTCGTTGCCGTCAGGGAATGGGCCGGCCACCTGCCAGCTTTGCGGGGTCAGGATGGGCGGGGCTTTGGAGCCAGGAACTTTGTAGAAGTAGGAAACCGCCTCGTAGTCATCGGGCCGCGCGGCCGAGGTGAAAATCAGCGAGGACCGGAACAGGATCGGATCCGGGCCGAAGAAGCGGTAGAAAACGCCATCCTGATCCGTTCGTCCCCGGTTATCGCGGTAGGGACAGCCCACCCAGCGGGTCTGATACTGATTGAAGCCCCACGAGAATCCGAAGTCGTCCTCAACATTGTGACCGCAGATCACATGGGGATCGGTCTGGCCATCGATCAGTAGCCGCGTGCCGCCATTGTGGAAGACCATGTCGGCGTGATCCTGCTGACGCCAACCCATGATGTAGCCGGCAAGGAATCCAGTGCCTTCGGCCTCCGTGATAGGGAAGGGCTCGGTGGTCATAGCTGGCTGCGCAATATTCCGCTGCGCGTGAAAACGGAATGGCGTCAGCGCTCCTTCGCCGCGATACTCCTGCCAGTCGATCATGCCGCCACCGTTTTTCGCCGAGCCCGCGCTCAGCAAAATGCGGCAGCCTTTCGAGAAAGGAATCGGCAGGTAAAGATTCCATCCGGGCGAGGCCTCTTTTGGAATCAGGGGATCATTGGTGACGGTGAGATTCGGGAAGTTCGCCAGACCGGCGCTCTGGATGGGATAATCCCCAAAGCCCAGCAACGCTCCAAAAAACGAGCGGAACGGCATTTTGACCTGCGCTTCGGCCGCGCCATCCACGGTGATTTCAATCGACAGGTCATCGATGTTTTTTTCACCAAACACGAACCACAAATGGCGGATACACCCTGCTCCTGTGGCGTTGAAGATCTCCACCGGCTTGCCTAGTTCCAAAGCCAGATTTGCCGAAGTGCGCCTGGCGCGGAAGTTCGTTGGCAGTTGCAGGAGCGGCACCGCCGGATCGGCGTAGGTCGCAGGGAATGGATCGGCCGGCTGCGCGTGGACGCCGGCACCAGGAAGGAGGGCTGCGGCTGCGGCGAGGGCTGTGGGGACCAATCGCAATGGGTGAAGTTTTATTTTCATAAATCTATTTTTGTTAATTTTCAGGCCAGCACGCCCTTAACCACTTCGCCGAAGACATCGGTGAGGCGGAAGTCGCGGCCCTGGAACCGGTAGGTGAGCCGTTTGTGGTCGATGCCCATGAGATGCATGAGGGTGGCCTGGAAATCGTGGACGTGGACTTTGTCCGCCACGGCATCCATGCCGAGATCGTCGGACGCGCCATAGGTCAGGCCGGGCTTCACGCCGCCACCGGCCATCCAGACGGTGAACGCATACGGATGGTGATCCCGGCCCCATTTGGGACGGTCGTTGAGGTTCCCCTGAATGAAGGGAGTGCGACCGAATTCACCGCCCCAGATGACGAGCGTGTCGTCGAGCAGGCCGCGTTGTTTGAGGTCCATGACGAGCGCGGCGCCCGCGCGGTCCGTGTCTTTGCATTGGGTGTAGAGTTCGGTGGTGATGGAATTATGCTGGTCCCATCCGGCATGCATGAGCTGAACGCAGCGCGAGCCCCGCTCAATGAGGCGGCGCGCCATGAGGCAGTTGTAGGCAAAGGTCCCGGGTTCCCTCACCTCGGGGCCGTAGCTTTCCAGCACGGAGGCCGGCTCGTTGCTGAAGTCCGCCAGTTCCGGCACGCTGGTCTGCATGCGGAAGGACATCTCATACTGGGCGATGCGTGCGGCGATTTCCGGGTCGCCGAAGTCATGCAGTTTCTGTGTATTGAGCTTTACGAGGTCGTCGAGCATGTCCCGTTTCATTTCGCGCTCCACGCCGGCGGGGTCGGAGAGATACAGCACGGGCTCGCGGCTGGCGCGAAACTTCACGCCCTGGTGGCGCGACGGCAGAAAGCCGGAGCCCCAGTAGAAATCGTAAAAGATCTGGCCGCAGCTCGTGCCTTTACTCACCGACGTCAACACGACGAAGGCCGGCAGGTTTTCCGCCTCCGATCCCAGCCCGTAGCTGAGCCATGCGCCCAGCGATGGCCGCCCGGGCAACTGGCCACCGCTCAGCAGGAAGGAGATCGCCGGGGCGTGATTGACGGCATCCGTGTGCATGGACTTGATAAAGCAAAGCTCATCCGCAATCGCCGCCGTGTGCGGTAACAGCGAACTGACCCACGCCCCGGAGGCACCGTGCTGCTGGAACGGCTCCACGGATGCCAGCATCAGCTTGCCTCCTGCGGCTCCGGTCATGGTGCTGAAGCGCTTCCCGCTGATGGCAGAATCCGGCACTGGCTGGCCGTGCATTTCCTTCAGTTTGGGTTTCCAGTCGAACATGTCCACATGCGTGGGCCCTCCGTTCATGAAGAGATAGATGACGCGCTTGGCTTTGGGCGCGAAGCCGGGGAATCCACTCACTGCGGGAGGCGCGGCCGCCTGCAGGCCATCGCGGCTGAGCAGGTGCGCCAGCGCCGCAGTGCCGATACCGGTCGCGGTGCGTCCGAAGAATTCACGCCTTGTGAGGTGCAGTCTGGCCTGGTCCAAGGGATGCATCGGTTACTCGAGGTTAAGGGTTTCATCCATGTTCAGAATAGTCAGGGCGGTCATTGTCCATGCGGCCAGTTCCGGAGTGCGTCCGGGCTCAGCCGGGACCACAGCGCCCTCGCCGAGGAACTTGACGGCGCGGTCCGGACTGGCGGCGAAGCGCTGCCGGTGGCGTTCCATGCCGCTGAGGAGCACGGCCATTTGCTCCGCACTGGCGCTGTGTCCGAGGACGCGCCCGAACATGGCATTCACCCGGGCTCCGGCGTCCTTCTCATCAGCGGTCACCAGGGCGAGTGCTCCCGCCGCTTCCACGAAGGTGACATCATTGGTGGTGGCCAGGGCGTGCAGCGGCGTGTTGGTGCGCAACGCCTTCACCGAACAGACGAGGCGGGAACCAGTGTCGAAAAACATGGTGGGCCCGGCAATGCGCCGCCAGAAGGTGTAGAGACTGCGGCGGTGGAGGTCATCTCCGGTGCTGCGGTGATACTTCCTGGCTCCGAAGGTGGCTTCCTCCCAAATCCCGTCCGGCTGGTAGGGGTTGACGTTCCACCCGCCGTCCATGGGCCGGAGTAGTCCACTGGCCGCCAGCGCCTGATCGCGGATCATGGAGGATGTCAGGCGGAAGCGCGGTCCGCGGGCCAGAAGTTTGTTAAAAGGATCCCGCTCCAGCAGTGCCGGCGTCACGCGTGAACTCTGCTGCCACGTGCGGCTCGTCAGGATAAGCCGCAACAGTTGCTTCACATTCCAGCCCGAGTCGCGGAACTCTGCCGCCAGCCAGTCGAGCAGCGCGGGATGCACGGGGAACTCCGCCTGCACGCCAAAGTCCTCCGGTGATTTCACGAGACCGGTTCCGAAAAGCATTTGCCAGAAGCGGTTCACCGTGACCCGTGCGGTGAGCGGGTTCCCGGGTGAGACGATCCACTGCGCGAGACCAAGCCGGTTGCGGGGAACCTCTGGCGGCAGCGTCGCGAGGAAGCCGGGCAGCGCGGCGGGAACTTCCCCGCCCGGCTTGTTATAGAGCCCATGACTGAGGATGAATGTTTTGCGCAGTATTTCCTGATCCGCCATGACCATGACTTTTGGTCCTTCGTTGCCAATGTCCCTCCGGCGCTTTTCCAGCTCGCCGACTTCCCTGGAGAGCGCAGCCACCGCCGGCTCAGCCGCTTCCCAAGCGGTCGTCAGGGATTTGCGTTGCCCGTCATTGAGCTGCCCGGGCGCAAGGCGCAGAATTTCCACCAGTGCCGCATCGGGCCCGGGCTGGCCCGCCGTCCTGGCAGCCCCGGCCTCTGTCAATATCTGTTTTTCCCATGCTGGCCTGCGCGCTTCTGCCGCCTTTCGCGCCATGTCCAGTGACTGACGTTTTTCCGTCAGGGCCCGATCCACTTCCTCGAGCTTGTTCGGCTCATCTGCAGGCGGTATCCGCAGCACCGGCGGCGTCTGCGCATCGCCACCGCCACCGTCCACGGGAGTCTGATTGAAGAACGCGGTCAGGCTGTAGTAGTCGCGGTTCGTCAGCGGGTCGAATTTATGATCGTGGCAGCGGCAGCAGTTGAACGTCAGGCCCAGCCACACCGTGCCGGTGGTCTCCGTCATATCGAAAACATAGTCCACGCGGTTTTCTTCCGGGATGCGTCCGCCCTCGCCGTTGATCGCATGGTTCCGGAGAAACGCCGTGGCCAGTTTCTGCTCGTCCGTAGCGTTGGGGAGCAGATCGCCCGCGAGCTGCCAGATCGTGAACCCGTCCCACGCCATGTTGCGGTTGAAGGCCTTTACCACCCAGTCCCTCCACGGCCACATCGTGCGGTCACTATCGCCCTGATAGCCGTTCGAGTCCGCGTAGCGGGACGCTTCCATCCAGTCCCACGCCATCCGCTCGCCATAGGCCCGCGAGGCCAGCAGCCGGTCCACCTGTTTTTCCCAGGCCGCAGGCGAGGTGTCGGCGAGCCATGTGGCCATTTCGTCAGGAGTCGGCGGCAGACCGGTGAGCGACAGACTGGCCCGGCGCAGCAGCGTGTGGGCCTCTGCCTCCGGCGAAAAACCCAGTCCCTCGCGCTTCAGCGTTGCGCCTACCAAAGCGTCCACCGGATTCCCCGGCTCCTTCACCTCAGCGCGCTCCAAAAGCGTGAAAGCCCAGTGCTTTCCCCACGGCGCCCCTTCCGCGATCCACCGCTGCAAGGTTTCGATCTGCGCCGGCGTCAGATCCTTGTGCGCCTCCGGCGGTGGCATCAACTCGTCCGGATCCTTCGACAACATGCGCTGGATGATCAGACTCTTTTCTGGTGCCCCAGGCGCAATGGCTGCGCCGTTTTTCCCAACCGCCTTCGCCGCCGGCTCGTCGTCCAGCCGCAGATCCGCCTTCCGGTGCTTTTCATCCGGCCCGTGGCAATAAAAGCAACGGTCCGACAGCACCGGCAACACCTCGCGGCTGAAATTGACGGGTTCTGCGGCGGCGATTCCTGACAAAGCGAGCCACACGCCCCCGGCAAGGAGGTGGGACGGTTTACGGCTTACGAAGGCAGCCGCAGCGGCGACGGGTCTGAGGATCGATTGCAATGGGTGAGGGTCGGTTCTCATGAATGGCAGCGGAAGCGGTTTTAGGAAATGATTTCCTGTATAACGCGGCTTTCACCATCAATTTGGGTGAGTCTTTGCTGAAGGCCCTGAAAATAGTAAGTCAGCTTATCGTGCTGAAGACCCAGGAGGTGCAGGATCGTGGCGTGCAAGTCGCGCACCTGGACGGGGTTTTCGACGGCTTTGAATCCGAAATCGTCGGTCGCTCCAAAGACGGTGCCGCCTTTGATGCCGCCTCCGGCCATCCATACGGAATAACCGTAGGGGCTGTGGTCGCGGCCATCGGAGCCTTCGGAAGTGGGGGTGCGCCCGAATTCCCCGCCCCAGATAATAAGGGTGGAATCGAGCAGACCGCGCGCTTTCAGATCCGTGATCAACCCGGCGATGGGTTTGTCGATTTGTCTGCCATTGCGCAGGTGTTTTGAGTCGTTGGCACCGTGGGTATCCCAGCCATCACCTCCGCAACCGTGGTAGAGTTGTATAAAACGAACCCCGCGTTCGACCAGCCGCCGGGCATTGAGACACTGCGTTCCAAACGGGCGCGTGATGTCGTGGTCCAGGCCGTAGAGCGACTTCACGCTGTCCGGCTCCTTGCTGAGGTCCACGGCCTCGGGTGCGGCCGACTGCATCCGGTAGGCGAGTTCGTAGGCGGCGATGCGTGCGGAGAGATTGCTGTCATCGTTTTGCGAGGCGAGATACTGACGGTTGAGCTGCTGCGAAAAATCGAGGATGCGCCGCTGATCGCCGCCGCTGATCGTGTCAGGCCGGTCAAGGTAGAGGATGGGGGCGCCGCTCTGGCGCAATTCCGTGGCGGAGTGGATCGCGGGGAGAAACCCGTTGCCGTAAGTCGTCGGCCCGCCTTTCAACGCTCCGTCGCGCATCACCACATAACCTGGCAAATTCTCCGAAGCCGACCCAAGACCATACATCGCCCAGGCCCCGAGACTCGGACGGCCCATCTGGCGGGTGCCGGAGTGCGCCATGTAGAGCGCGGGCGCGTGATTGAACTCCGTGTGATAGCAACTCCGGACGACGGCCAGTTCATCGGCGACCCTGGGGAGGTGCTCGAAAATATCCGAAATCTCGATTCCGGAGTGGCCGCATTTCCGGAAGGTCCGCTGACTCGCGAGGACCCTGGCCGTGCTCGCCTTGGTGAACTCCAGATTCAGATTCGAAAAGCTCTCCGGAAGGGTTTGTCCCGCATATTTTGCCAGCAAAGGTTTGGGATCAAAGGTGTCCACCTGGCTGGGTCCGCCGTGCATGAAGAGCGAGATCACTGCCCGCGCCCGGGGGGCATGATGCGGGCCCTGGGGAGCCAGGGGATGGGGCGCGGCCCTGGCTTCGCGGCTCATCAAATCCAGAAACGCCAATGAGCCAATCCCCATGCCGGCTTTGCTCAAAAATTCCCGGCGTGAAAACGCGCGGCTGTCGGTGAAGTGAGGATACATCAGTTGGTGTAAATGAATTCAGTGGTGTTCATGACGCCTATACAAAACTCCACCAGCGCGGTGGGGTGAGGGTCTGCGGCACCTGACTTGCGATGCGCGGCCACCGCCTCCGCGATGAATTGCAGGGCGGCCTCCAATTCCCCATCGTCCGCCTCGCGGCTGTAAGCGAGCCGCCACGCCTGTTTCACGAACGCTTCCACACTGCTCCCTGCCTCGCGAAGCAGCCGCGCGGCCATGGCGCGTGCCTGCCCGCCGACAATGCGATTGTTCAAAAGCGTGAGCGCCTGCGCGGGCACGGTCGTCGTCTGCCGGAGCGGACAGCTCGCCGCGGTGTTCGGCGGATCGAAGGCTTCGAAAAAGGGGAAGCGGAACGAGCGGCGGTTCAAAATGTAAATGGCCCGGCGGTTCTGTTCCGGGGTCACGGGCCACTTCAATTCCGGCTTGTTTTCGAGGTCATACATTCCCTGCAATTCCTCCGGCGACAGCTTCGGCACAAAGGGCGGGCCAAAACTTTTCCGATCAAGCGTTCCGGCGGCTGCCTGGAGATGATCCCACACTTCCTCCGCTTCGAGGCGGCGGCGGGGAAAGCCCGCCAGCAAACGGTTTTGCGGATCCGCCGCGATAGCTTCCAAGTCGCGGACAGCCGACTGCTGATAGGCGGAAGACAGCAGAATCCGCCGGTGCAGGCTCTTCAGGCTCCAGCCATTTTCGCGCAGTTCCGACGCCAGCCAGTCGAGCAATTCCGGGTGCGATGGTGGTGCTCCCTGCGTGCCAAGATCATTCGGGGTGGACGCCAGCGCCTGACCGAAATGCCACTGCCAAATCCGGTTTGCGATGACGCGCGCCGGCAGCGGGTTTTGTGGGGAAACGAGCCAGCGTGCCAGTTGGGCACGGCGCTGTTTTGCCTCGTCCGGTCCGCCCGGCAACGCGCCGCCGCCTGGCAGAAACGCCGGCAGTGCAGGTGCGATGAGTTTGCCAGGCTTGGTCAGCTCGCCACGTGTCAGCAAATGAATCGGAAGCGGCTTCTCCGCATGGCGCATGGCGCGATACGCCGTCCGCTCGCCCTTGCCCCAGGCCTTCACGCCCGTGTTCCGGTTCCATGTTTCACTGGCGGCAAAAATCGCCTCCAACCCAAAATAATCGCGCTGGGTGACCGGATCGAATTTGTGGTTGTGACAATTCGCGCAGCCCACCGTGAGTCCCAGCGCCGCCTCGCTGAGCGTGCTTACCTGATCGGTGCGCCTCACATATTCCAGCATGTCCGGAAAGGCGTCCAGCGCGTTTTGCCATTCGCCGAGCGTCCACACCGCCACGGCGTCCTCCATGTCTGCCTGCCCGGGCCAGAGTTCGTCCCCCGCGACCTGCTCCATCAGGAAACGGTCATATGGTTTGTCCTGGTTGAAACTCCGGATCACGTAATCGCGGTAGCGCCACGCCTGCTCATAAAAGATGTCCGTCTCATAACCGCCTGAATCCGCATAGCGCACCACATCAAGCCAGTGCCGCGCCCATCGCTCGCCGTATGCCGGCGATGCGAGCAACCGGTCCACGACCTTGGCAAAGGCATCCGTGCTGGAGTCGTTGACAAAACCGGCGATCTCCTCCGGCGCAGGTGGCAGACCGGTCAGGTCGAACGAGACCCGCCGCAGGAGCGCTTCCTCGCCCGCAGGCGGTGCAGGACTCAGCTTCGCCCCGTCGAGTTTAGTAAGGATGAAGGCATCAACCGGTGAGGTGATCCACGCATCCCTGCGGTCCGGCACCGGAGGCCGATTCAGCGGTTTGAATGACCAGTGGCTGGCGGCTTTCGCCATGCGCGGATCGATCCCGTCCGCCCCCTCCGGCCACACTGCGCCCTGATCAATCCACGCGCGGATGAGCCCCACTTGCGCCGCACTCAAGCGCCCGCCCTCAGGCGGCATGGCGGTGGCTTCATCCAGCGCCGCGATGCGCTGCACCAGAGGGCTCGCCGCGCTGTTGCCAGGAATGATGCCCGTGCCCTCATCGCCGCCTTCCATGGCACGGGCCTTGGTGGCGAGCGAAAGCCCGCCCTTGTCCTTTTCGGGGCCATGGCACTTGAAACACGCCTCCTGGAACAGGGGTTTGATATCCCTGACAAAGTCCACCGCTGCGGCTGCCGGTTCGGGCAGACGGGGATCGGCGTTGCCGATAGCAAAATGCACCTTCGGCTGTTCCCCGGGAGGTTCGCCCACATACGAGTCCGCACCACGCGCGACCGGAACGAGCGCTGCCAGCAGGGCGGCGATAGCGGAGAGCGCGTGCATTCTCTTTAATCGCTGAATTCGGAAGTGTAATGGCATTTCAGTTCGGTTGTTGGAATTCTCCGGGCGGATGACTTACTTCGGATTCCACGTGGAGCGGAGTTCATGCACTTGCAGTGAGGTGAGCCTGGCTGCTCCGCCGCGGGTTTCCAGCAAGAGGCGCTTGTTATCGGGCTTCGTATTGAATGGCATTGGCAGGTAGCAAAGTCCATCGCTGGCGAAGACTTCGAGTCCGGTGCGGTCGCAGTAAATGGTGAGGCGCAGTTTGCCCTCGCGGAGCGGAGCTGGGGCACGGTGCCCATTGACGCTCAGTTCCTGCTTTTTCGGTTCGTAGATGACCATGGCGTCCCGGATGTTGAAGACGATTTCGCTGGCATCGCCTGGTTCGATTTCCGCGCGGAGTTCGATGAGTTCGGCGTTCAGGGCATCGAGCGGGTTTTTACCGCCCGGTTCCAAGGTCATGGCCTCGAACGAATTCGTCCTGGTGCGGAGGGCTTCCAGTTCCTTCACGGGAGTGAATGTCATGCGCGGTCCATCGGGGGTGCTGACAAGTTTCAACTCCAGCGGCACCGTCATGGACTGATTGAAGGGCATGCCTTTCGTTTCGGTCTGGAACCAGCCGATCTGGATGCGGCGGCCATCCTTCTCCGGGATGTCACTGAAGGTCTGCGGCGCGTAGAAACCCCGGCCACGATGACCGGGGAGCTTTGTTTGCTCCGGCTTGAAGCGGATGCCATCAAAGGTGCCCACGGCGTAGTCGCTGTTGGCCCCCAGCAGCACCCATTTCTTTCTGGAGCCATCGCCATCCACTGGCAGTTCAAAAAAGTCCGGGCATTCGTAAAGATACGGTTTCCCTGGCGCGTCTCCTTCCGTGATACTGGCCAGAGTCCAGTCGCGCAGGTTGGGCGAAGTGAAGAAGTGGATGGTGTGTGTTTTCTCCCACTCGACGTAGAGCACCATTACCCATTTTTTTGTGGGCTCGTGCCAGATCACTTTCGGATCCCGATTTCCCCCTGTGATTTGTTTCAACACGGGATTGCCGTCATATTTCGTAAATGTCCTGCCATCCGTGCTGAAGGCGATGCCCTGCACGGTGGGGTTTCCCGCAGCGGTGTAAATGAGCACCAGCGGCGGCTTGCCCTCCCTGCCGAAGCCGCTGGTGTTATGCCAATCCACCACGGCGCTGCCGCTGAACATCGGCCCCATGGCATCGGGCAGAAGCTTGTCACCCAGTTCCTCCCAGTGGACCATGTCTTTGCTGACCGCGTGCCCCCAGTGCATGTTGCCCCAGCCCCAGCCATAGGGATTGTGCTGGAAAAAGAGGTGATACTCTCCGTTATAAAATGCCATGCCGTTCGGATCGTTATTCCAGCCCCGGCGGGGGGAGAAATGGAATTGGCCACGCAGCGGCTCGCGGTAGAGGTTCTCCGCATCCTTCAAGCTGTCGCTTTGGCTGATGGAACTCAGCGCCGTGGAATCCTCCGGCATCCTGTCCACCCGCAGCGTGAGGAATTTTCCTTTCCACTCCCTCACCTCCATGGGAGCCCACCAGTCGGGCGGGCCATCGGCAAGTTCGATGTCATTACGCACCTCGGCCTTGCCATCCACCAGGAGCGTCACCAGCCGCTTGGGCGCTCCGTTTTTGATGGGAAGGTGCAGGTAGCGGGCCGTGGCGGTCAGGCTGCGCTCTGCGTTGCTGATCAATGGAGGCGGCCCCTTGGGCTTCACCTCCGTTTGCAGGATGTGATCCACATTGAGGTGGCCCCAGCCTCCTGTTGCTCCATCGATGATCCGCAGCGTGGCGGTTTTTCCTGCAAATTCCGCAACATCCCACGAGGCCTGGGCCAGTGCTTCCGTGCCGCCCGGACGGTCATTCGGGCCGGTGGCGGAGCGCACCGCCTTGCCATCCACCCAAAGCTGCAGCGCCAGTTTTTCATTATCCATGCCGCCACCAATCAAAAAGGAAATGAACGGCCGTTCAACGCGGAACTCCGGTGAAGTTAGTGAGCCTGTGCTGCCGTCGCCTTTATGAAACGAATTCACGAGGCCCTTGCCCTTGAAGTCCTCGACATTCATCTGGCCGGGCAGCGGTCCCCGCGCAGGAGCGGTTCCAAAGGCATCGCCAGTGACTGTCCAAGGCGCGTAGTTGTCCCCTTCAAAATCAGCAATGGGCAGGTCGGCGGCATGAAGGGCGGGCGCGAAAAGGCAGATGGCCGACAGCGCCAGGTTTTGAGGAATGAAGGAGTGCATCAGGGGTTGGTTTAAAATGAAAATGCTATTTGGCTGGTTCAAGCGCACAGAAGATACGCGGCTTATTGGGGTTAGGTTTGGCTCCGGTCACTCCGGCCCGCAGGAGGATCCGCCTTCAAGGATCGAAGCCGGTTCCCTGCCATGCGCAAGGCGGGTTGAGTCGTCTGCATCCAACTTTCAAGGAGCGGCGCGGGCGAAAATGGGAAATGATGAACCGGGTCACCATGCCGTTACTTTCGAATAGTTCCAATCCCTTCATTTCGCACGATGATGGGCATTGTTTTAATGCTTTCCGATGGCATGATGCAAGGCATGATCCGCCCAACCCCAAGCCTCCTCATCCTGGCTGCAACCTCCTGTGTGGCGGCATCTGCCGGCCTGTCCCCGCTCCCGCCGGCGGCAGATCAGCCGGTGGATTTTGTCAGGGATATCAGGCCCATTTTTGCCCAGGCCTGCTTGAAATGCCATGGCCCGGAAAAGCAGAAAGGGGACTACCGGCTGGATAGTGCCTCCATCGCCCTGACAAAAGGTGGCAGCCACGCCCCGAACATTCTGCCGGGCAGGAGCGCGGAAAGCCCGCTGATTCATTTCGTGGCAGGACTGGACGGGGACATGCAGATGCCGCCCAAGGGCCCGCCACTCCATCCGGAGCAAATTGGTCTGCTGCGCCGGTGGATTGACGATGGCGCGGTCTGGCCGGAGGAAGCGGGTGCCCGGGTGGATGACCGGAAGGATTGGTGGTCCCTGAAACCCGTGATCAAACCACCGGTGCCGGAAGGGCAGTCCACCGGGAATAGCATTGATGCCTTTACCACAGCAAAGCTCAGGGAAAAGGACCTCACCATGGCCCCTCCGGCCGATGCCCGCACGCTGATCCGGCGGGTCTATTTCGACCTTACAGGTCTGCCGCCCGCACCCGGGGAGGTGGAGGATTTCGTGAAGGCATCCGGGCTTTCCGGCACGGCCTATGAAAGACTGGTGGATCAGCTCCTTGCCAGCCCGCGCTATGGTGAACGCTGGGCACGCCATTGGCTGGATGTGGTGCATTTCGGGGAGACACACGGCTACGACAAGGACCAGCCCCGGCCCAATGCCTGGCCCTACCGGGATTATGTGATCCGGTCCTTCAACGGGGACAAGCCGTATGAGCGCTTCGTTCAGGAGCAGTTGGCAGGAGATGTCCTGTTTCCGGACACCCGGGATGGCATGGAGGCGCTGGGTTTCATTTCCGCCGGCCCGTGGGACCTGATTGGCCATGCGGAGGTGCCTGAAGAGAAAATCGATGGCAAAATCGCCCGTCATTTGGACCGCGACGATATGGTAGCCAACACGATTGGCACCTTCACCAGTGTTACAGTGCAGTGCGCCCAATGCCATGACCATAAATTCGATCCCATCACGCAGAACGATTATTATTCCCTGCAGGCCGTGTTCGCTGCCTTGGACCGGGCAGACCAAAGCTACGATGTGGACCCTGCCCTGAAGCAGAAACGCCGGGTTCTGACTGAAAAAGTCCAGAGTTTGGAACGGGAGGAAAAAGCCCTTGCCGTGCAACTGGCGGAAATGGCTGGCCCGGACCTGGCCCGCTTGGAAGCGGAAATCAGCGAAGCCGGGAAAGCGGCGGCCCAGGGCGCAAAACCCGAATATGGCTGGCACAGCCAGATCGAAAAAGCGCAGGAAACCCGCAAGTGGGTGCAGATGGATCTGGGGCAGACGACCCTCCTGGATCAGGTCGTCCTGGCTGGCGCATGGGACGATTTCAATGGCATCGGAGCAGGTTTCGGCTTTCCGGTGCGGTTCCGCATCGAGGCCAGCGGCAACGGGGATTTCACGGGGGAACCGGTGGTGATAGCGGCCCGGGATCTTGAGGATTTTCCCAACCCCGGCACCGCTCCGCAGCGCTTTTCCGCCAAGGGAAAGAGTGGCCGCTACCTGCGGGTCACCATCACGAAACTCGCCCTGCGCCAGAACGATTACGCCGCCGCCCTGGCTGAAGTTCAGGTCTTTGACACCACCGGAAAAAACCTGGCCCTGGGAGCGAAAGTCACCAGCATGGACAGCATCGAAGCCCCGGTGCGCTGGGGACTGCAAAACCTCACCGACGGCATCTATCCGGCGGCTACGGGTGCTGCAGAAAAGCTGGCCAGCCTGCGTCAGCAGCGGGACGGCCTCATTGCCAAAGCCCTGGATGCGCCTGCCAAAGCCGCCCGCACGTCCAATGCTGCAGCGTTGGAAGGCGCCAGAAATGAGCTGGCCAGGCTTCCGGCCATGCAGATGATTTATTCCGGCACCGTGCATCACGGAAGTGGGAACTTCAAAGGCACCCATGGCCGACCCCGGGCGATCCATCTGCTCGCCCGCGGACAGGTCACCCTGCCCCGGGCCGAAATGCAGCCAGCCGCCCTCGCTGCCTGCAACGATCTGCTGCCTGCGGCATTCGATCTTGCCCCCGGTGCCCCGGAAGGAGCCCGCCGGGCGGCTCTGGCCCAATGGATCACCGATAAACGCAATCCCCTCACTTACCGCAGCATTGTCAACCGGGTGTGGCTCTATCATTTCGGAAATGGACTCGTTACCACGGCTAACGATTTTGGACGCATGGGCTTGGTGCCAACGCATCCGGAATTGCTGGACTGGCTCGCCGCAACTTTCCGCGATGACCTTGGGGGCTCCATGAAAAAACTGCACCGGCTGATCGTCACCAGTGCGACTTACCGGCAAAGTTCATCCGTTGCCAACGGGAGGGCTGCGGAAATCGACAGCGGCAATTCCCTTTTATGGCGCATGAACCGGCGCAAACTGGAAGCGGAAGCACTGCGGGATGCCGTGCTGGCCGCCAGTGGAAAGCTGGACCTCACCCCGGGTGGTCCTGGCTGGAAAGACTTCGTGGTCGAGCGCCCGGAACATTCCCCCCATTATCAATACAATCTGGCAGATCCCAGTGACCCCACCACCTGGCGGCGCGCCGTTTACCGCTTCCTGGTGCGTTCCCAGCCCCAGCCATTCATGACGGTGCTGGACTGCGCCGATCCCTCCATGCGGGTGGAGAAACGGAATGAGAGCGTCTCTCCGTCACAGGCACTCGCCTTGTTGAATAACGGTTTTATGGTCGTGCAGGCCACCCACTTTGCCGCCCGGCTGAAAGCCGAAGCCGGAGACGATCCAGCCGCGCAGATGGACCTCGCCATCCGGATCGCCACGGGACGCCGTGCCACCCCGCAGGAACGGGATCAACTCTGCGCCTTCATCAGGCAACACGGTCTGGCCAATGCCTGCCGCGTCATCTTCAACCTGAACGAGTTTACCTTCATCGACTGACTTATGCACAGCAACTCTCCCTTTCATCGCCCCCAGGCAGGGCACGGCCGCTTGTCCCGTCGCGATTTTCTACGGCAGTGCGGGGGCGGCTTCGGCACCATGGCACTGGCAGCCATGCTGGGAAATGAGGCCAAAGGAGCTTCTTCCCTCATCCATCCCTCCGTCACGCATCCTGCCAAGGCCAAACGGGTGATCCAGTTGTTCATGTCCGGAGCCGCCAGTCATCTGGATCTGTGGGATTACAAACCGGATTTGGTCAGATATGATGGCAAACCCAGCGATTTTGGCGAGAAAGTGGAGGCCTTCCAGGACGGACTTGGCCCGTGGATGAAGCCCGTATGGAATTTTAAACCGTATGGGCAGTGCGGTAAAATGCTGGGAGAAACGGTAGCTCCCCTGGGAGCCCATGCCGATGAAATGGCGTTCATCCACAACCTGGTCAGTAAAAGTGGGGTGCATTCCCAGGCGACCCTGCTGCAGTCCACGGGATTCATTCTTCCCGGCTTTCCCGGGGCGGGCTGCTGGGTCAGCTACGCCCTCGGTTCCATGAATGAAAACCTGCCCGCATTTGTCGTGCTGCCGGACCACCGCGGGTTTGGCAGCAATGGAGTGAAAAATTGGGACGCTGCCTTCCTGCCCTCCCAGCACAGTGGCAGCATCATTTATCCTGGAACCCCCAATCCTATTGCTGACCTGCGGCCCCATCCGGCGGGACATTACATCAATGCTGCCAGCGAACCCGACGCCCAAGCCCTGCTGGCCAGCCTGAACCACAGCCACGCGGCCTCCCGTGAAGGCGACCAGCGCCTGGAAGCCCGCATCAGGAGCTACGAGCTGGCCGCCCGCATGCAGTTGGCTGCCCCGGATGCCCTCAATCTCAAAGCGGAACCCGCTCACATTCTCAAACTCTACGGACTTGATGGCGGACCCAAAACATGGCCCACGGAAATCAACGCGGATGAGGAAGCATGGCATTTTTCCCAAAAATGCCTGACCGCCCGGCGCCTGTTGGAGCGGGGCGTGCGCTTTGTCCAGATCTGGAGCGGCAATGACAACTCCTTCCCCCGCCGCAATTGGGACTCCCATGAGGATATTCACCGCGACCACGGCCCGCTCTCCAATGGGATGGCGCGGGGCACCGCAGCGCTTATCGCAGACCTGAAGCAACGCGGCATGCTGGAGGATACGATCATCCTTTGGACCACCGAATTTGGCCGCATGCCCAGCTCCCAGGGCGGTAAGGGCCGCGACCACAATCCTTTCGTCTTCACCAATTGGCTCTGCGGCGGCGGCATCAAGGGCGGCACCATTGCAGGCGAAAGCGACCAGTGGGGCTACAAGCCGCTGGACCGCAAAAATCCCACGACCGTTTACGACATCCACGCCACTATCCTGCACCTGCTTGGCATCGACCACACGAAGCTGGCTTTCCGCACCAATGGCATCGACCGCCGCCTCACGGATGTGCATGGGCATGTGATTGCGGAACTGCTGGCGTAAGCCCTGACCAAATCCCAAACCGCGCTGCATTCCACCCGTTGCAGGCGGCCGGGCGCCCCCAGGGTGCGGCTGACCTGCCCCAGGATCCGGCTGCCACGCCCCAACGAGCGGATTTTATGGACTTCGGAAGGACGGTTCTTGACTTTGGGAAGGGTGGCCGGTGGTATAGTCCCATGAATCGTATCCTCCTCTGCTGGCTTTTCTGCTGCTTCCTGAACTTGCCGGCCCCGGCAGCCACGCCGCCGAATGTTATTTTCCTGCTCACCGATGACCAGGGCTATGGGGATGTCTCCGCTCATGGCAATCCCATCCTCAAAACCCCCAACATGGACCGGCTGCGGGCCGAAAGCGTCCGCTTCACCAACTTCCAGGTCAGCCCCACCTGCGCCCCCACCCGCTCGGCGCTCCTCACCGGCCGCCATGAATTCCGCAATGGCGTCACCCACACCATTTTGGAACGCGAGCGCCTGACCCTGGAGGCCGTGACGCTGCCTGGCGTGTTGAAGTCTGCCGGGTATGCCACCGGCATCTTTGGCAAATGGCACCTCGGCGACGAACCCGCCTATCAACCCAACCGGCGTGGATTTGATGAGGTCTTCATCCACGGCGGCGGCGGCATCGGCCAGACCTTTCCTGGCACCTGTGGCGATGCACCCGGCAATACTTACTTTGACCCCGCCATCCTGCATAATGGCACGTTTGAAAAAACCAAAGGCTACTGCACGGACGTCTTTTTCGGCCGCGCCACCCGCTGGATCGAACAACGGAAATCCTCCGGTCCCTTCTTCTGCTGGATCGCCACCAATGCCCCGCACTCCCCCTACCACGCCAAGCCGGAGGACCGGGCACTCTACGAAGGAAAAGGCCTCGGGCCGGAGACGGAAAACTTCTTCGGCATGCTCCATAACATTGACGGAAATCTGGGGAAACTCCTCACCAAACTCGATGAATGGGGCATCGCCCGGCAAACCCTTGTGGTGATGATGAATGACAATGGCGGCACCGCCGGCGTGAAGGTCTTCAATGCCGGCATGCGCGGGGCCAAGGTCACGCCCTGGATTGGCGGCACCCGCGCCCTCTCCTTCTGGCGCTGGCCGGGGAAATTCCAACCTGCGGATTGTCCTGCTCTGACGGCACATGTGGATGTGTTCCGCACCCTCACCACTCTCGCCGGAGCCCCCCTTCCTGCCGCCGCCGAAGCCCAGGTGGAAGGCCGGGATCTCACTCCCCTGCTGGAAAATCCTGCTGCCCCCTGGCCGGAGCGCACCCTCGTCACCCACGTCGGCCGCTGGCCCAAAGGAGCTGCGCCCGCCACCGCCAAATACCGCAACGCCGCGATCCGGGATAGCCGTTATACCCTGATCAGCATTGAGGGCGGCACCGCTCCCGCCTGGGAACTCTACGATATCGCCGCCGACCCCGGACAACAAACCAACCTCGCCCCCACTACCCCCGCCGAAGTGCAGCGCCTCAGCACCGCCTACGATGCCTGGTGGACTTCCATCCAGCCCGGTCTGGTCAACGAATCCGCCACCCCACCTGCGATGAACCCCTTCAAGGAAATTTACTGGAAACAATTCCACCTCGACCCGTCTGCCGAAGACCTCAGGAGGATGAATCCGAAGAACTGATAGAGCTGACGCCATGAATCCTGGAGTGAGTCATTTGGACAAGGAGCGTCTGGAGCGCTTGCTGGGGATTGGGCTGCGGGCCTTGGAGAAGTATCACCATGGGATGTTCCGGATGAATGCGCCGGGCGCTTGTGGCGGGGAGGCGATATGCCGGGTCTCGCAGGAAGGGGAATGCGCCGTGGGCCGGGTGGCGGAGTGCTTCACCCTGATGAGTGCGGTGAAGCCCTTTCTGCTGCTGCGCCTGCTGGAGTTGCAGGGTGAAGCGCAGGTGGCGGAGTGGGTGGATGACGTGCCCAGCGCCCTTCCCTACTATTCCCTGGAGCAGCTCCAGGCAGATGGGGGAAAGCCGCGCAATGCCATGATCAATAGCGGGGCGATGCTGCTGGCCTCGAAATTGCCTGGCAGGACTCCCCTGGAGCAGGAGGAGCTTTTTCTGGACTGGCTGCGGGAACTGGCCCCTGGGGCGGGCTTTGCCACGGACATGGCCTGCCTGGCCGGGGTGATGCGCCGTGAGGGAGACCCCGTGAACGCCCAACTGGCGCAGGCGCTGGAGCAGAGCGGCCGGGTGGCAGCGGCGGATTCCGCCTACGAGGTGTATTTCCGGATGTGTTGTCTGGCGGGCACGATCCGGGATGTGGCGAAAATCGGCTATGCCCTCGCCGTTTCCTCCTCCCCCTGCCGAGAGCGGGTGCTCGGCACCATGGCCCGCTGCGGGCTTTATGAAGGCTCGGAGCGGTGGTTCACCACCACCGGCATCCCGGCAAAATCCGGCGTCAGTGGCGTGTTATTTGGCGTGTGGCCGGACGAAGGCTGCGTGGCGGCCTGCAGCCCCTGGCTGGAGGAAGGCGGAAATCCGATCTTCCCGCAGGTCGTGCTGGCGGGGGTGCGCCTGGGGTGAGGGCAAGCTGTTTCTTTTCCTTGCAGGTCAGCGGATTTCCGGTAGTGCAGGCTGCAACGTATGGGGGCCGGATGGGATATGCCAAGGCTCCAGGATTTATGAATTCTGAACCTTTTCACCGGCTCCATCCGCATCCTGCCCGGTCCGGCACCGCTGGGCTGGCGCTTCTTTTCATGACCACTTGGGGAGGGCTGATGCAGGGCAGGGCCTCTGGAGAGGTGCCATACCCGGATACTCTGATCGAAAAAACTTCACCCTCGACGGCGCGGATCCGCTGGTCAGAGTCAGGCTTCACGTTGCAATCCAGCCGGAATTTGACGGACTGGTCGGATGAGCCCGGCACGGCCATGGGCACCTCCTTTGCCTTTTCCCTTGAGCCCCGCCTCCCCCGCATCATTCCCGTCATGAGGCACGCCACCCAGGTCGGAGCGGAGGCCCTGGGCTTGTGGTATAGCACCGATGGCTATCATTACGCTGAATTGTATCCCGGCGATCTCTACACCGGCACTCCCGGAAATAACGTCAGGGATCCTTCTCTTCTGATCCGGCCCGATGCCTGGTATCTCGCCTACACCGCAGGCACTTTTGGCCTCACGGATCATTGGGGCCTCGCAAAATCCACCAATGCCGGTAAATCCTGGCAACATGTCATGGATGTTCCGGTGACCGATAGCATCACCACCACCTGGGGACCGTCCTTCTTTGTGGATCCGGCGGATCAGCAGGTATGGATCATTATCTCCATCTCCACGGGAGGTGGCAATCATCTCGCCTATCTGCAGAAAGCACTCAATGCCAGCCTGACCGCCTGGGATGGTGGCACGCCCATGAGTGGAGCCCTCCATCCAACGCAGAATAATTGGATTTTCGATCTTCGCTGTGTCGCGACGGATGGCTATTATTACATCATCGCCCGATCAGGCGCACAGCCTAAAATTTACCGTGCCACCGCGATTACCGGGCCGTTCACTCTTTTCAAGGTGCCAGGAACCCAATGGGAAGCAGACCCGGCCGTCGCCTTGGAGCAATGTCAATTGACGCACCTCGGCGGAGGGCATTGGCAGGCAAATTTCACCATTCCGGCACTCTATGAACTTTGCGTTTCCGAGACATTTGACGGGATGAGCACCTGGACCCCGCGCACCAGGACCCTGAGTTATCCCGGTTACGTCAACAATCATCAGTTTTCCGAGTGGGTGCTGCTGTCTCCCGCCCTGCAAACCGCCATCCCGGCTCCGGCCACCTGGGTGGAACCTCCCGGGCACCGCTTCTTCCGGTTGCGGCGCTAGCAGCAGTTCCCTGAAACGGGCCCGGGGACAAATCCTCTGAAACCCGGGACCTGCCCAAAAAGCTGCCTCCCTTAATCGGACTGGAAATCCCTTCCGCCATCGTTTAAGAAAACCAAAGCAACGGCGCATCCGCCTTGCCTGCCCTCCAGTGTCCGAACGCGGCGACCACTTTTATCACCAAGCCACCGAAGCGCCCACCTCCGCCTTCGATGTCTCCCTGCGTCCACCGGTCTTCTCCGAATTCCAGGGCCAGCAAAAGGTGGTGGAGCTGCTAACCATGCGCGTTGAGGCGGCGCGGCAACGAGGGGATGTCCTTGATCATGTCCTGCTTTGCGGCCCGCCAGGCTTGGGAAAAACCAGCCTGGCACACATCATCGCGGCTTCCGTGGGCAGTCAGATTCATGTTTGCAATGGTCCGCAGATCGAAAAGGCCGGCGACCTCGCCGCCATCTTAACCAAGCTCGAACGCGGCGATGTCCTGTTTATCGACGAAATCCACCGGCTCCACCCCAAGCTGGAGGAATATCTCTATCCAGCGATGGAGGACTACAAGCTGGACATCATCATTGATCAGGGACCCAGCGCCCGCAGCATCCAGTTGCCGCTGCCGCGCTTCACTTTGGTGGGGGCCACCACCCGCAGCGGCATGCTCACCGCCCCTCTGCGCAGCCGTTTCGGGATGGTCTCGCGGCTGGACTATTATAGCGAAGACGTCCTGACTGACATCATTGAACGGTCCGCTGGCTTGCTGGAGATCTCCGTAGAAACCGCCGGAGCCCGGGAAATCGCCGCGCGCGCCCGCGGCACTCCTCGCGTCGCCAACATGCTCCTGCGTTACGTCCGCGACTACGCCCAGGTCCGCGCGGACAATCACATCAACGCCCCGGTGGCGGATGCCGCTCTCGCCCTGATTGACATCGACCGCGATGGCATTGACGACATGGACAAGCGCATCCTCGAAGCCATCATCTTCAAGTTCGACGGCGGGCCTGTCGGACTCAACACCGTGGCCGTGGCAGTCGGGGAGGACCCGTCCACCCTGGAGGAAGTCAATGAACCCTATCTCATCATGAAAGGCTTCCTGAAGCGCACCCCGCGTGGCCGCGTGGCCATGCCTGCCGCTTATGAAAAAATGGGGGTGCCCGCTCCGGCCAAAGCCGCCGCCAACGCCGACGCGCTCATGCCCGACCTTTTCTCCTGATCCCTCCCGGCTTCGTTTCACCTTACCATGGCATTTCTTAAAGAACTCAAGGCCCTGCTGCCCCAGCTGGGGAATTCCAAATTCCTTCACTTTCTGCTCGAGCCTTTGCTGCTTTGGGGCGTTCTCATTGGCGTGCTCGCCTGGGTCCTCAGCCTTTGGGTCATCAAGAACCGGATGGCGCAAATTTGCAGCTTGATCCTGATCGCCACCAGCGCCTTTGCCGTGCTGCCTGTGCTTCATTTCCGGAAAAAAGCCAGCCCCATCACCGCGCCCAGCGCGAGGTTGCTCAATGCCCAAAACGAGCGGCGTAAGGAGACCCAGTGGGTGTATTACGCCATGGGTTCCCTGGCCACTCTGGGATTATTCATGACAGGAGAAGGAAAAGGAAAGTCAGGCACCGTGTTTTCCCTCGCGATCGCCGGCGGAGGGCTCGCCACGGTAATTTTCAGTGTCTGGCTTCAGGAAAAGGAAATCGCGGTATTTCATCCTGATGCCAGGATTCAGTTCAAATCCGGTGCCACCCGCCAGAAGCAAGGAATGTTTCCCTCCATGGTTTGGCGCACTTGATGATTTATAATAGTAAACATTTTGCCCTTGCCGAATCGGCACCATGCCCTTTTTTCATGCTTAAAATTATGAAAATATGTAAATATTGCCGTTAATTTCAAATAAATAGATGCCGATGGTAAAATTTTCTTGAACATTCAGCTTTTACCGCTATAATTCCACCCGCAACACTTCACCCTATGAACAAAACCACCCTAACTACCCTCGCATTGGCCACTTTGGGCCTCGCTTCCGCTCAGGCCGGTTCCGGCTACGTCAGCTACGGCAAAGCCCCTAAAGCCCCCGCCCCCATGGAGGTTCCCAGCCTCTGTGAATGCTTCGCTGCCAACACCTCCAACGTCAGCGTTTTTGCTGCCGGGATTCTTCCCGAAACCAGTTCCACTGATTTCGATGACTCCTTCGGTGGTGGTATCGCCCTGAATTATTTCTTCACCGAGAACTTCGGTGTGGAAGGTTCTTATAGCCTCTTCGCCACCGACAGCGCAGTTCACCAGCTCAGCGGCAGCCTGATCGCCCGCCTGCCCATCAAGAGCCTCTGTCTCGCCCCCTATGCCCTCGCTGGCGGCAGCTTCCACACCGACGGTGTGAACCAAGGCACCTGGCACGTGGGTGCCGGACTTGACTACCGCATCGCCAACTGCCTCGGCGTCTTCGCCGATGCCCAATACAACTGGGCAGAAGACACTTCCGACTACACCACGGTCCGTGGTGGCGTCCGTTTCGGCTTCTAAGCGGAACCAGCCTATCGTGTTCAATCCGGTTCAAATGCAAAGGCCGCACCTTAGGGTGCGGCCTTTTTCCATGCGGAAGGCCATCTCCTCCCGCCATTTTCAGCATATTTTTTCCCTCAGGGGGCGGCTGCCATTTTCAGCACGGCTGAGACGTATTCATTCACCGCCGCCTCCTCAACAGGAGTCAGTTTCGTCCGTTCCGCCATGTCTGGAATGATTTCCGCCCATTGAGCGGCGGTGTATTTCAGCACTGGTTCCACCGAGTGGCATTTGGCGCAGCGACCAACGTAAATGTCCCGTCCGGATGCGAGGGCGGCGGCGCGGCCTTCCCGATTTCCTGTCAGGTTTTCCACGGGTGGAGCCATCGTCGTCAGCGTGACACAGCTGGTCAAAACGGCCACGGTTCCGGTCAAAAATATCCGTGCTGACCAATGGCCCGGTGCAGCCCGGGGACGGTCATTGTTGGAAGCTGGTGTTCCCACTTCCTCTCCAAGTTTTCCTGAACGTTGGGCACTCATGGCATGGTTAAAAGGCGATTCCGGTTGCTCGAAGTTAAAAATCCATCCCCAGAATCAAACGCACCTGGGTGTCAGGCTCTCCTGCCACGTCGCCCATCTGGAAAAGCGCCGTAGCCGTCGCGAAGAAGTTCCGGTTGCGGAAACTTACGTTGGGTCCCGCGTAAAAGACGTGGTCGCCTGCTTCGGACCAGTCCTCAAATTCCACTTCATGCAGCGCTTCCGCCCCGATAAAAAGGGAGGGGGATATCTGGTAACTCGCTCCCAGCACGTTTTCAATGACTCCCACCCGTTCATCCAGGTGGCGGAGGCTTTCGCCCTCCCATTCTGCTTCCAGAATAAAATTGTAGACCAATGCCAGCGGCCCGAAGTTTTTTTGCAGCAACAACTTACCTTCCAGAGCAAATTTCTCTGGCCCCAGCAGGACTTCGCCATAAATCGCCGAACCAATCAGGTCCTTGTTCGGATCTGTAAGGCTGTATACACCTTCAATCCCTGCAGTGCGCCATTCCGCCTTATCCTTGCCCGTCTCTGAATCCGTATACCTCCAATCCGACAAATACAGGGCCAGTTGAAAGCGGTCCGTAAACGAATACTCCACCTCCGTCCGGAATTCATACCGCTGCTGGTCGTCGTAGTCCTTGAAGGTGAACCATTGCTCCACCTCAATCAGCCCCTTGGGAGGCGTCGTGCTTTCGTAGGCATAGGTAAAACGGCGCTCGTTGGCCGGTGCGAGGGATAAGCCAGCCAGCAGGATCCCGCTGGTTAGAAGAGAGCGGTGCCGGTTGGAAATTCCTGGTTTTCTTTGGGGCTGGGTCATATCGGATGGAATGGTGGGGTTTTTTTATGGGAAGCCGCCTTGCCGCCATCATGGATGGCAACTGGGCGACCGCTACTGCGACCGGGTCTCAATCGCACCGCTACTGAGAATCAATCTCACGTTTAGTCAAGAAAGAATCCAAGGATTTTAAAAAGTTCCGGGCCAGTCGTCCCAACAGTCCCGCAACATCCAGCCAATCTATCGAGGAAATGGAACTACCGGCGGAAGCTCCTGGATGGCCATGATGAAGTCGATTAGTCCCGGACCATAAGTTCTCCAAAGCTTGCTTGGTTCATCGATCACAGGACGCGGCAATTCCACAGTAAGAATGGGTCTGCCCAGCGTTTCTCCAAACCAGGCACCAAGTGAGCCGGGCCGGGCCCCCAGTTTTTCCAGCTTCAGCCCGGTGCTGCGCGCAAACCGATCCGCCAAAATCCTGGCGGATGCCGGACCATCAAAATCAACACAATTCAGTGGCTGATGAATTGCCAGGATCACGTCGGGACTGATGCGCAAAATGAAGTCATGCAAGGCAGCACTCTCGGGTTCTGACAAGGGATCCGGACCAAACCGCTTCTGATCCTCCCGGTTGGAGGCAGGGAAATTCCGGTTCAAATCCACCCCATTCGCATTCAGACGCCGCCCTGCCGCCAAACCGTCAGGATTCGTCACCGGCATTACCCACACTGTGGTATCCGTCAAGGCGGATGGATTCGCTTCCAGCCAATCCATCAGTTGAAAGGCGAGTGGGGTGCCCGCTCCCTCGTTGCCGTGAATGGATGCCGAAACCAAAACACAGCGTGGCCCCGGACCGAAGCGATAGCAAAGCAATGGCCTGCCCCCCACCGAGGTTCCGATCCTTTCGCAAAAAGCCGGTGATCGCTTCCGGTCCGCCGACCCGCGCAAAACCAGAAACAGCAGGGTAGTCCCGGCGAGCAGGAGCAGTGCCGCCAGCACCGGCGGCCAGAACACAGGAGCGGTGGATTTCGGGGCCATACCCACCTCCCCTCGCCCACGGCATTACCCTCTGTCAACCTAACTCCGCAGCATGGAATCCAAAGCCCTGCGGAGACCGGGTTTTCATCGCCGACCAAACCATCAGCCATCAACTCCTCCCCCAACGCAGGCTTGGATGGGCCTGGGGCATCCCAGCCGGGCAGTAACTTCTTCCCCGCGATGCCGGGCGGCAGTTTCACAGTTTCCAACGGTTTGAAAATCACCTTTGACACCCCCCTGGCCTCCCCTAAGTTCACGTTCCCGTTTTACCGGCCCTTCCGGCCCCACTCTGCCGCTCTGCGGCCTCTCTCTATGGAAAAGAAAAAAGTCCTCGTCGCCGATCCCATCGCCCAAAAAGGGATCGAAGAACTGCAAGCAACGCCTGAACTTGAAGTCATCGTCCAGATCGGCATCAAACCGGACGAACTGCTGGCTACAGCCCACGAATACGCCGGGATCGTGGTCCGTTCCGAGACGAAGATCACCGCCGAGGTGATGGCCAGGGCGGTCAAATTGAAAGCGGTGGGCCGCGCGGGCGTGGGCATCGACAACATTGACGTGGCCGCCGCCAACAAGCACGGCGTGATCGTCATGAACACTCCAGCGGGCAACACCATTTCCACCGCCGAACACACCTTCGCCCTGCTCATGAGCATGGCCCGCAGCATCCCCCAGGCCCACGCCAGCACCGCCGCCGGGAAGTGGGAGCGGAAGAAATTCCAAGGCACCGAACTGAACGGCAAGACCCTCGCCATCCTCGGTATGGGCCGCATCGGCAGTGAAGTCGCCCGCCGCGCCATGGCCTTCGGGATGCGCGTCATGGCTTACGATCCCTATCTGAGTCCCAGCCGTGCCCATGTCCTCCGCGTGGAATTGATGCAGACCGTCGAGGAAGCGATCAAAGACGCCGACTTCATCACGGTGCACATGCCGATGACAAAAGAGACGAAGTATCTTTTGAACAAAGAACGCATCGCCCTGTGCAAGCGCGGCGTCCGGATCATCAACTGCGCCCGCGGCGGCCTGGTGGAGGAAGCCGCCCTCGTGGAAGCCCTCGCCAGCGGCCAGGTCGCCGGGGCCGCTCTGGACGTTTTTGAAGTGGAGCCACCCACCGCTGACAACCCGCTGCTTTCCCTGCCGAACGTCGTCCTGACACCCCACCTCGGTGCCTCCACCCTCGAAGCCCAGGAAAGCGTCGGCATTGAAATCGCCCGTGCCATCAAGGACGCGCTGGTCGATGGCATCGTGAACAACGCCGTCAACATGCCGAGCGTGGACCGGAAAACCCTGGACTCCATCGGCCGCTACCTCAGCTTTGCGGAAACCCTCGGCCGTCTCGCCGCCCAGCTCGCGCCCAAACAGCCGGAATTCCTCAGCGTGAACTACAGCGGTCAGGTCGGCGAAGGCGATACGACGTTGATCTCCCGCGCCATTTTAAAAGGCTATCTCGACGTGGCCTGCATCGAAGGCTCCGTGAATTGGGTCAACGCCCCCGGCGTGGCCGAATCCATGGGCCTGCGTTTCAGCGAAAGCCGCCTCGCCACCCCCGCCGACTTCACCGAACTCATCGAAGTCACCGCCGGCCGGGACCACGAAACCGGTTCCGTCAGCGGCACCTTCTTCGGCAAAAACCCCCGCATCGTCGGCATCAACGGCAACCGCGTCGAAGCCGCCCCGGAGGGCTGCCTGCTCATCTATGAAAACAAGGACGAGCCCGGCATCGTCGGTGCCATTGGCACCCTGCTCGGCAAGCTGAACGTCAACATCGCCAACATGTCCCTGAGCCGCGACGCCAGCGGCGGCAAAGCGATCGGTCTCCTCACCCTCGACGGCTGCCCGCAGGACGAAGTCATCCCGGAACTCCTCAAGCACCCCGCCATCCTCAGCGCCCGGCTGCTGCGGGTGTAGCTCACGATCTCCGAAAGACGTGCAATTCATTAGGCCCCATTGGTCCGGCAAGGCCGATGGGGCCTGCTTTTTTGTAGTTCCTGAAAGGGCCCACAAAACCCGCTGCCTGGACCCGTCTCCAGCACAGATCCAGGTTGCCGACATCAAGCAGCAAAAAGCCGTTGGTTATCAACCCAGGGAGGTGAAATCGAAATTCAACTCCGAGGTTAGCCCGACTTTCGCTACTCAAAGTGTTATAAAACTATTTTAGCGTTAGAAAATCCGGATTTCCCCAATGGCAGCCCTCCAATTCAGGCGCCGACGCTCTAGTGCAGACTCCGGGTGTTGCTTTCCCTGAAATCGGGGTATTTTTTACAGCCGAATGTTCCTCAAAACACACCGGCGGCACAAAAACGCTACTTCCAGCTCGTCCAGGTCGAAGAAAACTTCCGCACCCTCAAAGGCGACCTTGGCATCCGGCCCATCTATCACCAACTGGAAACCCGCATCGAGGCCTACATCCTCGTCAGCTTCCTTGCCTTCGCCCTGCACACCACCCTGCGGGCGCGGCTGCGCGAACTGGCCCCCGGCCTCACCCCCCGGGCCGTCTTTGAAAAAATGGCCACCCTGCAAATGATCGACGTCGTCTTCCCCACCGGCGACGGCCGCCGCCTCACCCTCCCGCGCTACACCCACCCCAGCGCGGAAGTCCAACTCCTGCTGGACCGCCTCAAACTGACCCTTCCCCCCCAGCCCCGCCCCCACCTCAGCGCCGGGGACATCCCCTTTGCCATTCTGTAGTGCAGACCTTTTGCCAAAAAGGGCTCCCTGAACGGGAGCCGCTAGCAGAATAACTTCCGGGTGGCGAAAGCCAGGCTAGGGCGGAGAAGCGCTCACGCGCACAAATTTCCGCTCCGGTCCGGCGGGCATGGTGAGGTCGAGGACCCGCGGTGAGGCACTGGCGGTTACGCTCTGCTGGTCAAACCACCAGATCAATTCCGCACTATACTGCAGCACCGCTTTGCGGTTCGCGGGCAGGGGAATTCTGACCGTGATCTGGCCGGGCGGCGTGGTGAGGCTCTGAATCCGGAAGAGGCTCGTTGGGTCCCGCGGGTTCGTGCCTGCGGCGTATTCCTCGCGGTTCAGGGCGCCGTCACCGTCGGCATCGCCACTGGCGTCCGAGGGATCGGAGGGGTTGAATCCATTCGCGGTTTCCCAATCCAGCGGCATGCAGTCGGCATCGCTGTCGGCGCTGGTGAACTCCATGGTGCCGGCGGCGTAGCGGTTCGCCGGTCCGCTGTCCAGATTGGTGGGATATTGCCCGGCCGTGCCATAGCGCCCGGCCCCGGTGAAGCGGATCAGGCCGTTGCCGTCACGGGTCGTCCAGGTCGGGTTCGCACCACTGGAGTTGCCATTCAGCTCGCTGGCAGAGTAGCCGTAGGCCACCATGGTATAGAGGCCGGGCTGGAGCAGCAGAGGGGAGGTCAGGTCCTTGAAACGGTTCGCGGAAGCGGGTGCCAGGATGCCCGGCGAGGCGGTGGTGAAGCTCAGGGAGGCCAGCACGGCGGTGGAAGGCTGGGTGCGCCAGAGCTGTGCGGTGATGGGGCTGGCCAGTCCATTCGAACCACTGTCAAAGACCCCAAGTCGCGTGATCAGCACCGGGTTGAGAACTTCGAAATCCAACCCCAGACTACCGCTGTAATTCTGGGTGCCGGCCGTGCCGGCGGGCACGTGCCAGGCCATATAAGCGGCCGCCCCGGAGGCTCCTGCGACCATGACCGTGACGGGCTGGGAAGTCCGGATGGTGCCAGGGGCATCCGTGACACGCGCCACGAGCCGGTGGGTTCCGGAGGAGGCTCCGCTCCAGACCATGGACCAGGGGGCGGCGGAGGCGGAACCGATCACCAGGCCATCTGCGAGGAATTCCACGCGTTGCAGCAGATTCTCCGGATCCCGCGCCGCCACGGAGATAGGAATCGGGGTGCCGCTTTCAAATCGGGCGCAGTCCTGCGGGGAGAGAATGGCCGCCATGGGCGGATCGTTCAGCAAGGTATAGAGAATCTCCGCCGACACGGAAGCCAGGCGGTTGTCGTAGGCGATGACGCGCAAGGTGTGCAGGCCGGGCTCGAGGGAGTTCCATGTAAAGTTAAAGGGAGGCCCCGCAGCGGTTGTGGTCAGGACACCATCCACCAAAAACTGCACTGCCGTGACCGCGCCATCCGGATCGGTGGCCTGGACCGAAATGGGAACGGGCAAGCCCGCAGGACTGCTGCCTCCACTGGCAGGGGAGGCAAGGGTCAGGACCGGAGACAGGTTGGGAGAATTGGCCGCCCCCGGCGACGGCGCGCCAACGCTCCAATTCGCCGGATCATTGCCATATCCGTCAAGCGTGGTGCGCTGCAGATCCGGCCCGGTGCCATCCGCCTCCGCAGGCCAGGGGATGGTGTCGCGGAAGCGGATGCGTTCCAGGGTGACCTCCGGCCGATAACCAAAATCGGGACCTTCCACACTAACCGGAGGCAGCCGGCGGACGAGGCGCACTTCCCCGCCGGAATTCGGCAGACCTCCGCTACATGGTCCCAGCACCAAGGTCCCGGGTGGCACGCCATAGCGCAGCGCGAACTCCGCTGGCGTGACTGGAGCAAGGACAAGGTATCCGCCTGCGGGCAGGCTGGTCCCTTCCGGCACTGTCAGGTCCGCATCGCCGGCCAGCCTCCAGCCGCTGATGTCCACGGCGGCCGCGCTGATGTTCTGCCATTCCACAAATTCATAAGTATCGTCATCCTCTGGCAAATCCGGGGGATGATAGTTGAACTCACTCACCACCACCGGACCGGTCACCGGGACGCCTGCGGGGGTGGCGGAAAGCGGCTGGACCCTGACGAATTCCTCCCCGCCGGGGAGCATCACCAGCCCCCACGGATACCCGTCCCATGCGCCATAACTGCGCCGGCTGCGGTGCGTGCCGTCATGTGACAGATACACCTCTCCGCCACGCAGGGCATCCAGAGCAAACGGCAGACTGGCGGCCGGCACGGTCAGGGTTCCACCTGGGGCGATGCTGGTCCCGCCCGGAAAGGTGTAGGGGGCGGGATCTGCCAGGGCAAGGTGGAGATGCCAGCCATCCAAGGCCACGGCCTGGGCGCTGCGGTTGTAGAGTTCGATGCCAGGATAAATCCGGCTGATGATGATGTCCGTGATAGCCAGGGCATTTGCGCCGCCCGGAGAGGAGCTGCCAGGGAAACTGGTGACTGCGCCGGTGGCATCCGGCAGCAAGCCCTGGGAAATCCCCGCCTGCTGCGGTCCGAAGCTGCGGACATCAATGGCGGCACCGGCACTATCCGTGAGGCTCACGGATTCCCCGCTGCTGCTGAGCTTGAAGGCAAGGTGATTGGTGCCTGTGCCACGGTCGGCGAGGAAGCGCTGGAATCCGCCCGGCCCGATCCAGGAGAGCGGTGGCAGCACCGTGGTGACCGTCCCGTTGCCCAGCCGCAACCCGGAGAGGGATACGGCCTGGGGACTGGGATTCACCAGTTCCAGCCAGTCCGGACCATCCGGATCGGTGGCCATCCATTCGTTGATCCGCAGGCCAATGGCGGGACCGGTGGCTTCCGGCACATTCGCCGCGCCGGGGGTCGGGCCGCCAGGCTCCCAACCCGGGGTGCCGCGCCCCAGCGAGCGGCCCTCGGCCTGCGGGCCGAAGTTGACGGCATCCGCCAGCGAGCCATCTGCAGCCAGCAGCAGCACCGTTTGACCATCGCCATCCAAGCGGAAGGCTGCGCCCTCATCAAGGAAAACCACCCGGTAGGCCCCGGGAGCCAGGGAAGTGCCGGCGGGAAAAAGATACTTCGCGCCAACGGCGGGATTATCCGTCAGTCCCATGCCGCTGAGTTCCGCCGGATTGGCGCCAGCATTGTGGAGTTCGATAAAATCCGCCCCGGCCCCGCGGGCCAGGATCTCATTCAACCTGACCTCCGGAGCCGTCCCGGCAGCGGTGCCGAAGACGAAGGAGCGCTCCGTGCTCTCGAGGGAGGGATGGCCATCAGCATCCGTGTAATAGGATTTCCAGAAGTAGGTGGTGCCAAAGTCCAGCTTGTCGAAGGGCACCGGGTAACTGGTCAAATACGCGGACGTGGCAAGGCGTAGAACCGGGGCATCCCACGTGCTTCCGGCGGCCCGGATCATCCACGTGGTGCTGGCATGAGGCGGGGTGGGAGCGGGCGCAGGGTGGGCGTAGGCGGAGCTCTGCAGCACCGCGCCCGGCAGGAGGGAGGCGGCGGCCGCAGGAGCCTGCGCCACCGGAGTGGCCGGCCGGAAAAACACGCCGAGCCCCAGCTGCGAGTTCACATCCGCCTGGCGTGCGCTGGCGAAGCTCTGCAGCCCCCCGTAACCGGCAGCGCCGAAATTCGCCGCATTCATCACCGTGTTGTTCAACAGCCAGAGGCGTTGCCGGTATTCGTTGCGGTAGGCCTTGAGAAAGGAATCCTTCACCCACTGCGGGCCGCGCAGGGTGTCCGGCTGGGGCACCGCATATTCGTCCCAGTAGATGCTTTTCCCGGTCTCTAACATTTCGCCATCAAGGTCCCACGGGAGCATGGCCCAGCGGCCATTGGCGCGCCGCCAGAGGTAGTGATTGTGTGTCGCATCGTCAATCGGGCTGCACCAGTTCCGGACTGCAATGTAGGTCAGGGTGGCCTCCACATCAAAGTTTTCTGCCAGCCAGGCGCGCAGCGCTGGCAGATTCGGATTCGGGGCGGTGGGCTGGTCTCCCCGCGCCGCCCACAGTCCGGTGATCATGGCTTCCGTGTCGCGTCCGCCGATCCATTGGTGCATCTGCGGGCCGTAGGTGTATTCGTAACGGCGGCGCGTGATCCATCCGGTCTTCGCCGGAATAGGCGCGCAATTTCCAATATAATAGGGTCCCTCACCACTGGAGGTGTAAACGGTGGTGGCCCCGATCGCCTCCGCCGTCTCGTAGGGCACCACGCCGGTGGACTTGTAGAATTCACCGGTCTTCTCTTTGGCCGTGCCTGGATATTTCCCCGCCATGAAATCCGCAAATTTTTCGAAGGAGCGGTCGTCCATCTCCGGCACTTCCAGTCGCTGAAACACGGTGCCGGAGTTCAGATAGACATCGGCATACCGGGCGGTGAAGCCAGGCAGACCAGCCGCCCGGTAGATCTGGCTGGGCACGCGGTGCTCCTCGCCCTTGTCCTTCAGATAGAGGCCTTCCAACTCATCCAGCCGCGCGTAGCGGGGAAACTGGAGCTTGAAGGAATTGCGTGAGGCATCCCGGCGATAGCGGCTGCCATGGTGGCGCATACGGACGTCAATCACCATGCCATCCCGGACCACCACCGCAGGCTGGGTCGCGGACCATGACGCGCGGACCAGGCCTGGCGGATCCGGATTCACAATGCGCCGTGGCGTCTGCGAGATGTTGGAGGACAGGGCATTCAGCGACGCCGAAGATATCATGATATCATAGATGGGCCTCGTGCTGCTGCGCACCGGGCTGACGAACCACGCGTGCCAGGCCTGAGGATCATCCGCGCGCGGGGACACCGTCTGAACCCCGGCCCCGCGGTCCGCCAGAATGCGATAGCGCAGGATACTGCGGTCAATCTGTCCGGGGACGTTAGCCCGCCATAGGCCTGGCTGACCGGCGACCGGCGTCATGCTCAGGATCGTCCGGGTCTCTGTGGTGGAACTGATAATATCGCGGAAATACTCCACCTGCACATTGCCCACGCCTGCTCCTCCCGTGGAAAACTGCGCCTCCACCCGCACCGGCTGTGCTGCCCTGATCAGGATCGAACCCGTGGAGTCCTGCACCGCACGCACCGTTGTCACCACGGGCCGGGGCCCGGCCAGGGTCACCGCATTCTCCCGGCCCGGCGAAGGCCCGGCCGCCAGTGGTGAGGCCAGCCAGTTCGCCGGATCATTCCCTGGCCAAGTTAGGGAAACCCGCTCCAGGGAGCGACCTCGATACTGGTGCCGCGTCCCGTCAATGCCCGTCCAATCATCCTCTGCCCCCAGGGCATTTGCGGCGATAGCCCAGGGCATGCTGCTGGAATAAGAAACGGAATCTTCCACAGCCCCGGAGAGCGTCTCCAGGCGGATGGTATCGCCCGAGTTCTCCAGGCCGCCTTTCCACGGACCGAAGACACTGCCCACCTGCAAGGCATAGGCAGGGATGGACTCCACCCGCGCCGGAAACTTCGACACCACGGCAAAGCCCTGCGCCGGGATGCTGGCTCCGGCAGGAAAATCGTAGTCCGCCGCCCCGCGCAGCCGCCAGCCGGCCAGACTCACGGCGGTGCTGCCCATGTTCTTCAACTCAATGAACTCATGCACATCCTCCGTGAGATCGAGCACGGGATCACCGGCGGCATCAAACGCCGGGAGTTCCACCGGATGATACATGATCTCGTTGATCAGGACCCCGGCGTGCAGTGGAAAAGCAAGGAACAGGCCGGCCGCGTGGAGGAGATGAAGCAGACGCATAACGAAGAGGGGTAAGAGCAGAAATAAAAATCCCCGCCGTCCAGCTTGGAACGGCGGGGAGAGCCTCAGGATAAGACCATCTCAGCGGGTGAGACGGAAGAACTCTTTCGACTGATTCGCCGGGAGGAGCAGACCCGTGGTGGCACCCGGAACCAATTCCCATGGGCCCAGCTCCAGATCTGTGGTGCGTTCCAGAACGCCGCTGGCGTCAGTCCAATTCACGCGCACGGTTCCGGGCCCATTCAGGAGAATGCTCAGACCGGTGGGCGGCAGATCCGGTTCGAAAGCGAAGGTGCCGGCCGCATAACGATTCGCCGGGCCGCTATCCGGATTGTTTGCCATCACGGTAGGGTCATCGGAATAATTGCTCCTGCCCACAAACTGCAGACACGCCCCCGGGAACGTGGTGAACCCCAGATTGGTCGAATTGCCATTCCGCTCCTGAGCCCCATACCCGCTGGCCACGATCATGCCCTGAAAGCCCGCCGGTAGCGCGACCGGTGGGACGAGCGGAAGGAAGCGGCTGCCTCCCACCAGCTCTCCATCATTCCCGGGTTCAAAGAGCAGACTGGCGACCAGTCCGGCCGTGGCCCGGTTGTAGAGCCGCACCGAAATCGGCTGCTGGATGCCGTCCCCGCCGCTATCGAACGCTCCCAGGCGGGTGACAATCACCGGGCGGTCCACGTCGAACTCCATCCCCAGCGACCCCCCAAAAGTCTGATTCCCGGAAGTGCCCTCAGGCACCACATAAGCTACGCCCCCGGTGCGCGCAGCCGGAGTGCGGCAGGCAATAGCCGAATCCACGCTAACCTGTCCGCCAGCGCCCACCGCACGCAGCATATAGCACTGCTCCACGCCATTCGCCAGCCCCGTATCCAGATAGGACGTGCTGGAGGTTTCTCCCACCGACGTGAATGGACCGTCCACAGTATCCGCCCGGAAAATACGGTAGGATACCGCAGGCAAGGGCAGCGTCACCGGATTCCACGTCAGCCTGACCGCGTGGTTTTCGCCCACGGATGTCACCACCGGTGGGCCGGGCACCACCGGGGGCGTGGTCTCGTAGATGAAAGTGCCCGCCGCATACTGTGCCGGCAGGGTATCCCCACTCTCCGGGAACGCCCCGGCAACGATCGGAAAATTGAAACGGGAGATCCCGGTAAAAACCAGCGAACCAGCCCCACTGCCGGTGCTCCAGACAATATTCGAGGGCTGACCAAAGGAATTCTTGACCCGCTCCATGGCATTGTAGCCCTCTGCCACGATCACTCCGTGGAATCCCAGAGGAAGTTCCAGCGGAGCAGCGAGCGGCTTGAAGCGCATGCCGCCGAGGGGTTCACCATCTTCCCGCTCCACCGTGCCAGCATCATCCGGATCAAAGACCAGCTCTGCCATCACCTCCTGGGTGTCCCGGTTATAAACCCGGACGGAGATCGTGGTAAAAAGACCATCCGAGTTGTCATCGAAACACCCGAGCTGCCGGATGATGACCGGATTCGCCACATCGAAATCCATGCCCAGCGAACCGCTGAAGTTCTGCGTCCCCGCAATCCCCCAGGGCGTGTCGTAGGCAATGAGCCGGTTCGCCCCGAGATCATACGGTCTGGCACAGACCACCGCAGAATCCAGCCCGACTTGGCCGCCCGCCCCGATCCCCACGATCCGGTAGCAGTAAAGCACGCCATTGGTGACGCTGGTATCCGCATAGCTCAGCCCCGGAATTTCCGCGATCTGCGTGAAAACTCCATCCGGCGCATCGCTGCGGAAAATCCGGTAAGTCGCCGCAGGCAGGGGCAGTGTGACCGCAGCCCAGGAAAGATCCACCCGGGCCTTTTCCGGCACCGCCGCCGGCACCGCCGCACCGGGCTTCTCCGGTGGAGTGGTCACGAACTCGAAGGTTCCCGCCGCATACCGGCTCGCCGGCCCTCCGTCCGCACTGTCAGGAAAAGCCCCCGGCACGATGGGAAAATTGAATCTCGCCGTCCCGACAAAACTGATCGATCCGTTCCCGTTATCCGTGGTCCATGGGGCTGGCTGACGGTTTCCCACCCGCTCGGCGGCATCATAACCCTCCGCCACGATGGTGCCGTGGAATCCCGTAGGCAGGTTCAGAGCCACCGGCAGTGCTTTGAAACGGCTGCCGCCCGCCAGAGTGCCATCGTTTCCCGGCGCAAAGTCCAGCGAAGCCAGCACTTCCTGGGTATCGCGATTGTAGAGCCGCACCGAGATGGGCACCTGGATGCCATCAGAGTTGTCATCAAAGCACCCCAACTGCGTGACATTGACCGTATTGGAGACATCAAAGTCCATGCCGAGCGCCCCCGCAAACGCCTGATTCCCCACCGTTCCGGACGGGATGACATAGGCCGTGTGCGTCGTCTGCGCCAGGAGCGGGCTGCCTGCGGACAGGAATCCCGCCAGCGCCGTAAAAAAAGTGGAGAAGCGTTTGTGTTTCATAGGCTCTGAATTTCCAGTGTTAGCAAAATCCGGCAGGGTGCGCCGACCGGCAAAAGTGCGAGTTGAATCAGAAGCCGCTTCACAACACAAGAACAAATTTTAATGTTTCGGGATTAGTTTGCACATTGTGGGTTAGACAAGCCATCCAGCCCTTTCCATGTTCCCGCCAGTCAGGCCAAATCTGCTGGGCTGGTTCCGGAAGCCCATCCCGCGAAACAAATAGTCATTATTCTTTGGGTTTTGTGGATCAGAGACAGAACCTTCCTTACCCGTGAAGATCGTGACCAAGCGGCTTTCCGGGGAGGTATCTGTATCGGTATCCCCACTGACGGCAGAACCGTTCACCGGGACGGGTAATTTGTTGTAGTCAGCATGGAATTGTTCCACATCATTGCTGATGGTGATGGATGAATTGACTTGGCAGTCGATGTTACCACTCTGCCCCACCTCCTTTTTGCCGCTACTGCCCCATCACCTCCGCCAACCCGGAGCGCGCCCAAAATCCCCCATGGCTGCCCTTTCATAGAAGAGGATTCCAAACCCGGTTGAATCCTATTTTCTCAAAATCTTTTACATTCGCTGTGGCAAACTCCGACACTCCGTGTTGAAGCAATGACAGGCCAAGGCGGAGGTCTACGATCCGGCGGACAGCAAAATCCTTTTTCGCCGCCTGCTTCCAGACTTCATCCATATCCGGACCTTCCCCGATCAACTCCCAGTTTGTGTTCGAACGAAACCCCTGACATACTGCTGCGGCTTCCGGCGCAGACATCGGATCCCCGAATATTTTGGCGTTCCGCAGCTTCAAGTAAAGCTCCACCAGCATGAACTCCGATACTGCCACGTCCTGGCGCAAGGCAAGTGATCCGAGAAACTTGACGGCGGCTTCCTGTTCCGGGCATCCGTCATTGCAGGCATAGACCGCAATGTTTGGGTCAAAGCTAGTCTTCATGGGAAAGTTCAGTCCAATGCTCCCCGGCGACGAGTGGCGGGCCCATGTTCTTCCCCTTTGGCACCTTCCACTGGCTGGAAGGCTGCCTCCCTACCGGACGTGCCTTCAGAACCATCTCCAAACCCAGCCGGACAATGTGCGCAAAGCTCATCTCACTTTCAGCCGCGAGCCGTTTCGCTTCTTTGAACAAGTGATCGGGAATCTGAACTTGCGTTTTTACCATGATGGCATTTTGTCCATTCTCCAAGCTTTGTCAACCTCCCAAATCTTTGGCCTTTTTTTATTAAATCCAACGGACCAGCGCGATGGGGGAAAGCGTTTCCTCCGTAACCGGCCACGAACGAAAGGCAAACTGCCTCAGTCAGGATCCGGGGCGCGGCGTTCCAACCATTGCCGGATGTTTTCCGAAAAGGTGCATAGCAGCAGGACGGCGATTTCCACCAGCCGGACGCGCTGATTCAATTGCTGTTGCGGAGCCATCACCCGTTTCAATTCTGCTTTGAGGGCATCCTTGTCTGAAGTAGTGGGGCGCTTGATCACGGCTACCAGATCCTTCGCGAAGCGTTCAGCCCGGATCGTTTGAATGACGGTGGTCACGGCGATGGCGGCCGTGGCGGTCAAAGTGATCCAGGCGAGGCGGCGGCGCACCCAAAGGTGGGTCGCATCGAATGTTTCCCAGACCAGATGGGTCAGGAGCGCCCAGGTGAAAAGTTGGCCGGGAAAACGGGTGAGGGAGCCAGTCCGGCTGCCCACGTAGAACCATCCCGCGAAGGCAATCACGACCATCAACAGGAGGGGCAGGCACCAAAGGGTGGCCTTCCGTTCGGCTTTGCTGACTACGGCGCGGGTCTCCCGGTGGGCCAGCAGCATGAGACTGGAAAAGGTGCGGTGGCACACCACCAAAACCATGAAAAAAGCCCCGGCAGCGAGGAGGAAGGAGACGGGAAAGGCCGCGCCCGGAATGTCTTTGGTGAGTTTCGGCAACTCCGTTAGCAGTAAAAATCCCGCCACCCCGCCCAGGAGCGCCTTCCAGCCCCAGCGGTCGCAGAGCACGGCGAATTTGAGCAAGATGCGGAAGAGAGGATGCCGGTTGGTCAGGGACTGGGCGAGTCCATAGCGGGCATCGCCGCTGTTTGGTTGGAGACGCAGGGCTTCCAAAAAATGCTGCCGGGCGGCGGCGGGATTGCCGGCGAAGAGCAAGTGATAGCCGCGTGCGCAGTGGTTCGCGGAGTCCTCGGGATCATCGGCCAGCAGGGTGCGCGTGACAGCATCGGCTTCCGCGTGCCTTCCGAGAAAGGAATTGGCCTGACTGAGTTGGAAGAGGCAACTGTCGCAGCCGCCGTTTTCGGATAAACCGGCAGTGGCGGTTTCCACCGCTTCCTCATACCGGCTCAACAGGTTCAAGGCGCGGGCGGCGAGGGCGTAGTTCAAGCTGTCGGCGGGATCCTGACGGATGGCCCCGCGGGCGGCGGCGAGAGCTTCCTTCGGCTGATTGCGTTCCAGCAGGATGAGGGCGAGCAGGTAGGTCCCGCCGTCGGATTCGGGACTGGTGGCGATGGCTTTCCGTGCGGCTTCCTCCGCCGCACCCAGTTTTTGCTGCCCCAACAACGCTTGCCCCAGATAAATCCACGCGGTGCTGTCCTCCATATCCCGGGCCAGCAAACCGCGCGCCGCCGACTCCAATTCGACATGACGGCCGCTTTGCAGCAGATGGACCAAATGGAGAATGGAAGGAGTCATGCGGTGGTGTTCTCGCATCCTGGCTGACGTTTTCAAGCTGGATCGGATCGGAGCAAGGCTACGGGCTGGCCAATCCACTCAAGCCATTCCTCTGGCCCATGGCGAACCCAAGGAATAGGCGGTCAGAAGGATGATGGAAGAAGGAAACCCTTCGCTGAAAGTGGTGGCCACCATGTCCTCAGGCCGCGAATCAGGCAAAACACATCAGGGTTCAATAAACCGGCGAAATTCTTTAAAAATGGACTTGGCCTTCGATTTTTCAGAATACGCCGTTTCGCTCAAACAACACCTCAGGCCCGTGGCGCACGGCGCACGAAGGGAATAGAGGCCTTGGAACGCCGTCTTTCCCAGACTTCGGGAACCCCGCCTCCACTCCATCCGGCATCGGCTTTGCACAGATTCACGATTCGCTTCGAACCGACCGTCGACGAAGGCAAGGCTCCCAAACAGAACTCCGCTGGTGAACTGAGGCACCAAGTTTGCATGCGGCGGTGGAGGGCGCATACGGGTTCAGCCGAGGGCGGATTCCAGTTGCGCGGCCAGCGCATCGCCAGCCTCGACGAGGATGAGATCAATCGGCAGGATGACTCCGTCGCGGTCCTTCAGCACATTGGCCGGGTGCGCGTCGAAGGCGGCGAGCTGGTCGGGATCACGGTAAAAGGACAACGCGCCCGGGTGCCCGATGGCCATGCCGTCGAGCAGCAGGAGTCGGCGTTTTTCCATGAACTCCCGCACTTCTTCCGGGTCCGCAGCCTCGCCCACGACCGTGGTCTGCGTGGTGAAAATAACCAGATCCTCTGCCTCCCGGCCCACCGCTTCCAGCCGCCAGTCGTCACCAAAATGGTGATTCCCCAGGATGAGGCGCTGGAGATATTCCAACGGCAGCGCCGGTGCCAGTCCCGGCCACACCGGCCCGGCGGTGACGGTGAATCCATAACGGCCCGGGTAGGTGGCTTTCAAATAGAATGGAGAAAGGTCCACCACACGGTGCTCCTCGCCCCCCTTTGTCAGGCCTGTCAGCCAAGGACGGACGTCGTCCAGCCAGCAGCCACTTTGACGCGCCCAGGCTTCGAGGTCCCGTTCTTCACGGCCTCGGCGAAAGCTTCGCTCGCGCGCCGGTGTCTCAGGCGCTGAGCCTCGCACTCCTCCGCAGAAATGAGCGGCTGCCTCGAGCGAGCCGCACGCAGCTCGTCCGCGGTTTCGAGGATGATCGCTTTTTTTTCCATGTCGCAGAATCGCACGTCTGGCGCGATGGTCAAACCAGGATTTATGAGGGGCAATGTATCGGTTACAACCGGGCACTCCTTCTTTCCTGCGGCATGCCTTCATTGATCACGGATTGTATCGCGGCGGTGAGGTCTTTTTCGAGGTAGGTCAGGAGGATTTCAGCACGAGGCTGTAACCACGGTTCAGGTGATCAAGCAGGAACGCGTCAAGCGGCTGCTCCCGCAGCGAGGGCTGCTTAGGCGGCATTCGCCTGATCCAGCAGGCGCTGCCGCCGGTAGCCTTCCAAGGCGGCATCCAGCACTTCCGTCATGGGCGCGCCAGTTTCGCGGGCGGGTTTACCGGGAAACTCATGGCTATAGGGTGTGATTCATACAGTCGTGGCCGTGTTCCTGACCTGATGCTGGAAGACTGGCAGCAGTAGGCCTGTTTCGGCCCTTGTGCTTTGCCTGCCCAGGCATTGAGTGAATTTCCTCCGCCTGGTTCCATGCCTGCCCGCCCATTTACTGCTGCCGTTTTTGACCCGCCGCCCATGGCGTGCCCTGGTTGCTACCGGGAGTTAAGGGAGCCGGTTCCGGACTGCCCGGATTGTGGCTACAATGGCTGGACTTGTGTGGAAAAGTTCCCGTGGATTCCCCCCCGCTGCAACGGTTGATGGACGTGGAGGGCTGCCTTTCGGCGGCGGAGCGGGCGGCGATTGACCGGGTGGCCGAGCCCCTGGAGCAGGCGATGCCTCAGGTGCGGGTTCACGTTTGCATCGGCCAATTGCATGCGGATACCGATCCGCGCGAGTTCGGCTTTTGGCTCTTTAATGCCAGTGTGCCGCCCGATCGGGAAGCGGCGATTCACCGGCCCTGGAGTATCCTTCTGGTAATTGACCGGGGCTCCCGCCGGGCTTCCTGCACGATTGGTTATGGACTGGATCCCTTTCTGGGAGACCATCTGCTGCGCCCTTGTCTCGAGGCCGGAGCCAGGGATTTTTCCAAAGGAAATTTCGGCAGTGGGGCGGTCCGCTGCCTTGGAAAACTCCATCAGGCGCTGCAGCGCGCGCGGAACCACGCGGAATCCGCCGCTGCCAACGCCGTCCGCCCCCGCAGGTAGTTAATCAGTCCCGGCCTTGCCTCCCGTCTGCCTTCAATGCCTTGGCAGGACTTCCATGGGTTGGGCCTTTTCCGCAGAGCGGGCCGGCAGGCTGAGGCTTCCGGGCCTTCAGTTCTTATTGGCGAGGCCGGCGGTGGCGGTCCCGCTTTTCCTGATGAAACTTTGCAGTCCGACCGCCCGGACCAGAAGCTTGGCCGAAGCTTGTCCTTTTTGGACATAGGCCTCCCAGTCCGCACTGAAAAGTTGGAAGGGACCGGTGTAAGTGATGGCCTCGGTGGCTTCATCCTGCCCTTCCCACCAGTAGATCAGCTTCGACTGCGATGACAGATTGGGATTGCTCAGGGTGACATTGATGGTTTTGACCGTGGCATTGAACTCCTTCGCGGAGAGGGTGATGACCGGAGCCTTGAGGCTGATGCTCTTGGCAAGATACGTCTGGGTAATGGTCGCGCTGTTGCGCTTGGTGGCGCTGGACGCCGCGTCCACCTTCACGTAGGCTGTTATGATGTCTCCGGCCGAGACCGGCACCGGCCCAGTGACGGGGCCGAACGGCGCGCCGTTCAGGGACACCCAAAGATTCAGGAACTTATTCCCGCTTTTCCCGGCTGGATTCTCCACCATGATGTCCATGGGGAAGGCGGTGTATTTGAAGGTTCCTTCCGGAATGGAGAACGTCGGGGGATCCAGAGGAATCCTCGCCAGACTGTTCTTGAAGGCGGTGGTCGTGTTCGACAGGCCGACGTAACTTTCCCCGCTGTTGAGGACAAAGCTGGCGACCCCGACCGCACGGGCGTAGATCCTGATGGATGCCAAATCCTCCGCCGCGTAGGTATTCCAATCAGCGGCCTTCAGGATGAAGGGTCCGGTGTAGGACTTGGCTTGGGCTTCGGTCTGCGTGGAGAACCAGTAGATCATGGAGGTCAGGCCGGCGGCATTGTTGTTGTTGAGTGTCACCGTGGTCGTCAGCTTGCTGTCCTGGAACTGGTTCACGGTGAGCCTGATGACCGGAGCCACCGCGTTGATGGGCTTGATGGTCCATGTTTCCGAGACGATCGGGCTGGTGAACCAAAGTTCATTGGTGGAGTCGCACCAGGCGTCCACTTGAGTGTCGGAGGTTACCGTCAGCTTCCCGGTGTAGATCTGCAACGGTCCCCCGTTGATGGAATACCGGATCCGGGAATTGGGGTCTTTGGAGGTATTGGGATTGGTAAGGGTGACGGTGTAGGGCAGGTCCTTGAAGTAGTCCAGAGCTGTGCCCGCTGCTGAGAACGCGGGCGCGGCCAGATTGCCGCCGGTGCCTGGTTCGCTGACGAAACGATAGGTGGCACTGGTGAGGGTGGCCATCTGCTGGAGTGGGGCCTGGCTGAGAGTGGATCCGATGCCGACGGTGTCGATTTTGATGCCGCGGCCCTTCAGGGTGTTGACCTCATCCAGATAATTGCTCTGATTGGGCTGTCCGTCCGAGAGGAAGACCACCTGCTGCGGCCGGGTGGTCAGCGAGAGGGCATACTGCAGGCCAATTTCGTAATTGGTGCCATCGAAGCTCCTCAGGGCCTGCAGGGCGGTGATGGCGGCGAGTTTGTTGGCTGGCGTGGCCAGTTGCAAATCCCGGATGCCATTGCTCCAGTGCAGCCCGCTGTTGAAGGTGATGACGTTGAACTTCTGCGTCGGGAGCATGCCATCGATGGCGGCCACGGCTTCCCGGATGACCCGGTCAAAGCGGTTGGTGTTGGCCCAGTTGGTAGTCATGGAGCCGGAGGCGTCGATCACGAGAAAGACTTCCGGAAGCAGCGGGATACCAAAGAACGCGGCGGTGGTGGCTCCCTCGTTCGGGTCACTGTCCAGGTGGCTCGTCGGAATCAGGGATTTGGCATAGGCCTTGATGTGGAAGCCGCCCGGATAGGTGGTGGAAGTGAGCGCGAAAGGAGCCGTGTAGGGAAGCCAGGCGGTGACGGCAGGGTAGGTCGCGGAGGGCTGCTTGACCGCATAAAAAATCTGCGAAATCCCGGTGGGATTCGGATTGGTCAGGGTGACCGTGATGGACGGGGTGGTTTGGGTGAAAATCATGCCGCTGAGCGCAATCTCCGGCCTGAGAAGCTTCTGCGGGAGGGGAGTGACATAAGTGGCGACGGGACTGGCATTGAACCAGACCGCAGCGTCGACTGGCGGGTAAATGCCAGCCTTGATGGTTCCCGCGCCGGCAAAGGGACCCGTATAAAGGGTGGCGTTTGCCGGGGTGGTCACATTTTTGTCGGGGTCTTTCCCGTCGGTGGTGTAAAAAATCCGGGCTCCCTCCGGCATATCCCCGCCGGAGGTGTCGGGGGTCATGGTGATGGTTCCGGTGGTCTCGTTCTGGGTGATCAGAGGCGCGCGCAGGTCGATGGACTGGGCGTGGAGATTTTGTGTCAGGGTGTTCGAGGTGGTGACCATCAGGGGATTCAGACTGAGGGCCACGATCCTGATTTTGAGGGAGTTGTTGCTCCCCCAGATGTCGGGGGCAATGGATACTGCCTGCCCGGGAAATCCGTCGGAAAAGGAAGCGCCGTGGACGGTGCTGCTGGAAGTGAAGGGATTTTCCCCGTCATAGGTCCAGCCAATCATAAACACGGAGCTGTTTTGATGGCTGGAGGGAATATCGGAAAGATTGGCGATGGTGGCCCAGCCGGGTGGAACCACGGCCACTCCAGGCCCCCCGGGAAGCATCCGGCCGCCGATTTGGGCATAGGTCACCTTGGAGGCGGAGAGATCAAACCTCAGATCCAAAGGGATGAGGTTGGCTGTAAAGGTCCGATCGTCGTTTGCACTGTCCAGCCAGTTGTCAGAATCGAGAGACTTGCTGAATGCGGTCACGGTGGTGTCCGGCGGCAGGGAGAGGGGGGATTCATAGGTCTGATAGGGTCCGCCGTTGAGGGCATAGAGAATTTCGGAAACAGAGGGGGGGTTGGGGTTGTTCAGTTCCAACGCAAGATCGAATTTTTTTAGCGCGTAGGCTCCCGAACTAAGGGAAAAGACCGGCGCTTCCAACTGGATCCTGACACGATCGGAAAGGGCTGCCGGAGTGGGGTCCATGGCTGTCGAGGTGGAGCTAACTCCCGCCGGAACGGTCGGTGGGGTGCCGTCCCCATATCCCCAAATCCATTTATTGCGGCTGTCCAACTCCATGGCGGTTTGCCGCGATTCCTCCCTGGGGGCGGCAGGCACGCCCTGCGCGAGGATAAATTCACTGAAGCCCGCGCCTTCGGTTTGGATAAGAAAGGTTCTCCTGACATTGTCCCACACAGCCCGTGGCTTGCCATTTCCGGTGCTGGCAATGCCCTGGATCCGGGGATCGACCATGGTGCCGCGCAGGCCGGCAATGCGGGAGCGCTGGTTGACTGTCGTGGTGGTTTTCAGCTTTTCGATGACTTCCGCGCCGCTTTTTACTGCGGTCAGATCCCCCCCCGCTCATCACGTAGGTCCTCAGAGCGGAGTTCAGGACCCCTACATCGCTAGTCAGCTTGGTGGCTTGCACGGCTGTCGTGGTGCCTGTCAATGCGAGAAATCCCACGGCAGCAAGCGTGGAGATGACGGCCACGACCAGGAGTATTTCCAGCAAACTGAAGCCGCGCTGTTTGTTGTCCAGGCGATGGGTATATGGTTTGAGTAGAGCGAATTTCATGGGTAATACGGCGGTGTTAACCTGGGACCAGTTTCTGCGCAACCATAATTATTATAAATACCACATTTAAATTGCAATTTTCTCAACAATGCGTGACCATCGTTTGCCAAACCAATTCAGATCCATGGTCCCGTGCCCGTCCTTTGGCACCGAGCGCTCAGAGAAGAAAATCTTTCGCGAGGCTGCATCTCACTCCGCTCCGAAAGTGCTCCCAAAAGCTGTTTTTCCTCGCCAAATATTAGCCTGGAAAAGATTATAGAGTTTGAACAGAAGGTCACAAAGGGCAGGAAGTAAGCGACTTACGTGGTAATCGTCCTTGAAGACCGTTCACCCTCTGGAGGAGTCCACCCAGGTCTGGAACTCGTTCTTTTTGTGGCCTTTGTGGCCTTCTGTTCAAATTCATTCCGGTTTTTAGTTCTACTGTGTTATAAAATATCCGTTAAAGTGTCTGGATTTCGTCGCTTTCGGGAATCGATGTCGATTTGCCTTCGGCGGTGTCGCCGGGCGAGGGCTTGCTGGACTTCGGCTTCGGTGGCTTGCGGCGTGGGGAGGTATTTCTCCAGCACCCAGGCGATGTCTTCGGCGCTGAGCAG
>CAMDJM010000007.1 GCA_945900785.1 Akkermansia muciniphila | reverse complement strand
AACACCAGCCGGGCATTCTCTCCAGGCACCGCCGGAGGATCCAGCCGCACGCTGGGCTGGTGTGCGGAATCATCCGCCTGGGGGGAGCCTCCGCTGGCATATTCCAGCAAGGGCACGAGACCATCCCCATCCGGATCACTTTGCTCATCAGTAATGCCAAAATTCTCCTTCCAAACCGCATAGGGCACGGAATCTGTGCCGGACGGACTTCCTCCAGGGAGCACGCTGCTCCGCCATGAAAGGGGTGCTGCGGGATCTTCCCCCGGATGCCGGAGGGTGAGGCTGAGGCCGGTGAGCCCGGAGGGCCAGGCGCTGCTGCCATAGCTGAACTCCGTCAGGATTTGCCCGGCAGCCGAAGTCATGGATAGCAATTCACCCCCATCATCCAGACTGCCGGTGAAGGTGCCGGCTACCGCGGGACCCGCTCCATAACGCTGCCGGAAGGCGGCAAGGCGGTGCACCACCACGGTGCGCTCCCCGGGTGCGAGGATGATATCACTGAGCTGGAAAGTCACGCCACGGACGCCTTGAACATTCCGCAGGTTCAGTGGCCCGCTGCCGGTATTGAACAACTCAATGAATTCGAAATCATCCTTGTCCTGAAAACCGGCAGCGCGCTCCGCCGCGTCCAGTCCGGCGGGCCGGGCCATGATTTCGCTCACCAGCAGCGGCGGCAGGCCACTGCGGGTGAAGACGGCCTCATTCAGGGCGCTCCAAACCCCATCCTTCAGAACCCTGGCCTTCACGGTGGTGGTCCAGTCATTCAGATCCACCGGGCCATGGTAGGTGAGGGCAAAGGCCGCCACACTCCCGCCTGCGGCGCGGGGATCCCGGCCATCCGTCGTGTAAAGCACCACCGCATTCCCTGGATTGTCCAAGGCCATGGTGAGGGACAGGCCATCGGGCGGGAGGACGCCCCCATGCTGGCTGAACACCGGTGCTTCCAGGAGCGGATAGAGCGGCTTCGCGCCGGAATCATAGCGGCGCAATTGCTGCAGAACCAGATCCCGGCGGCCCGTGCCATCCCCCTGACGGGTGCCGGCATTGATAAAATTATAGAGCCGCCCGTTCGCTTCCAGCCAGTCCTGCCTCACAAAAGGCTGCCCGCGGGCGGAATCCCCCCATCGCGCAGATTCCGCCCAGATCGCGGTATCGATCTGCGCCGCCAGGCCCTGCATGCGGCTGAGCACCCGGGCATCTGTCATCGCACCGCCGTTGAACAGATGACGGTGCACCCGGTCGCCGAAGAGGACACGGTATTCCAGATTCCAGGCGAGATCCTCGTGGATGAATTCTGGATTGCTGCGGGAGTAATCATTCACCCCGTAAATCCGGTCCGACCAGGGACGTATGTCTTCCCCGTCCCCCACCCGCTGGTTGCAGCCATCCTCCAGCCCGAGGGATTGCTCGAAGTCATGCACAAAAAAGGCGAAGCCCCGGTCCCCATGGCGGTTGCGCAGCCCAAACCAGTTATTGGAAGCACCGACATAATCGGACACCGGCCCGTCATTGCCGCCCATGTAAAAGAGCAGCGTCAGATAGTCGGCAAGGTTGGCCGCGTCCAGCAAAATGGGGTGGTTGACCGGCGTCACCCCATCGGCGGCGAGGCCCATCAGCCTGAAATAATTCCCGTTTGATGGAACCGCCCGCACCGTCCGGGCTCCCAGCCACAGCTGATGCCAGGCGCTGCCGGGCTCCATGGTGCCATCTGTGGCTTCGGTGCTGTGGCCACCGGGATACCCGGAACTTTTCATCACATCGTAGTCCTCCGCCTTGCCGCCGAAATACTGCTCCCCGTAGCCGGCGTTGGGGCGCTCATCGGTGTTGTAGAGCCCCCAATATTGGCCATTCACGTAAACGTGCAAATAACGCATCCGGGATCCTGGCATCATTTCCACCTGGGTGCTGCGGGCGGATTCGTCGCGGAGGAAGGTATTCTCCCCGCTGGCCAGGTAGGCCCAGGAGGCGTCCTGGGAGGTGCGCAGGTCAAAGCCATTAAAGGCCGCAGGCGAGCCCTTGCCAAATAAGGGATAGGTCATTTTCCCCTTGCCGTAGTGGTTCCGGAAGAAAAGCCGCCAGGAATGCTTGGGATTTTCCCCCGCCCGGCTGAATCCCCCGCGGATGCGGAGGCCCGCATTCTGCTGGAAACCACCCGGTGCGGGGTTCAGGGGATCATGGAGAATCTCCAGGGAAACCGGTCGCTCCGCCTCTGCCCCGCGGCCCTCCGCATTAACGTAAATGCCGGTGGCGGGATCCGTGAGGTTGGAAAGGTCCGTAACCAGGGAAACCGTGGGAATGGCCATCAGCGCCTGCTTCAGGGTGGCGGCTCCAGCGAGGTTAAGCACCTCCGGATCCATGCCGTAGTCAAAGCGTTGGTTATTCACATACCCGCCCGGCCAACCTGCCGGCGGGCTGCCCCCGGAGGATTGCGTGAGAATATCCTCCAGGAAAAAGTAGCTGTGGGTATCCACATTGGAGGGCAGCCAGCCCTGGCGGAAGGCGGCCGCGCGGAGCACGGTGGTGGTTTCTATCACTACCGGACCCGTGTAAACAAAACCCGTGGTCGCGGTGGGGGTGTCGCCATTGCGGGTGTAGTGGATGATGGTATCCGGCGTATTGCAGGTGATCGCTACCTCCACCGGTGCGGTGAAAAACCCCCGATCCACCGAGAAATGGGTATCTCCTACGAGGCCTTGGACGCCCGCCGCATTGACGCGGCCGGGACTGGGCGTGGTCATGAATCCTTCACTGAAAGTGCCCTGGCTCAGGACCAACTGGGGCCCGATCAGGAAATCCGAGCTGCTGACGCTGCGGTTGAGGCCATGCACTGCCAGGACGTTCGGTCCGGACGCACCCAGCAGACCGAGGTGCTGGGAGATATTGATCTCCTCGTATTGCACAGCCTCCCCATCCGGATGGTCTTCCAGGGCCTCACTGTCCCAGGCAGGATCCGCCGGCGCATTGCGGGAGGCAGTGGGCATCAGCGTTCCATTCAAGTAGGCTGCAAAGCCATCATCGTAACGCATCCGCAGCGTGAGGGAGCGCGCATGGCTCAGATCCACGGCGGAAAAAGGCACCCGGATATAGCAACTGGTGTGTCCGCTCATGGCGCTGCGGACATCCAGTCCCAGCAGGGATTCATAGCCGGTGCCAGCTTCATAGCCCACGTCCATCAGACCGGGTGTCCATGGATAAGCGGGATTTTGATAGTCATTCCATGCCGGGTCGGTCCAGGCGGTGCCGAGCCCATCACTGCCCGGCACGAAGGCCCAGCCTGGGGCTTGCGGGCCGATCAGAGTGGTAGACGTCGCGTTGGTCGAGGTCACGCCGTAGGACACATCCGGCTGCTGGGGCCCAAAGGTGAATTGACTGACCACGGTGCCATCCGGTTTGCTCAGGAGCAGTTCCTCCCCCGCCGCGCGCAGACTGAAATTAGTGTGCAGATTTTCTCCAGGCACCCGCCGGTCCTTGCCACTGGCAAAGAGGACGAGGTAGTCATTGGCATTGATGCTCACGGCGGGGAACTCCCATTTCCGGGGCAAGGCAGAAGTGTCCGAGAGAAACCAGCCCGTCAAATCCAGCGCAACGGGATTTGGATTGTAAATTTCCAGCCAATCCACCTCTTCCCCATCCTCATCGGACAGACCGTTTTTGTTATCTGCGGTAAACTCATTCAGCCGTGGCTCCGCCGGGTGGAGCACACTGCTGCCGGCCAAAAACAGGACAACTGTGACAAACCTGAAAAACCATAGAAATTGGGACATTCCATTATTTTACTCCACCGTGGCATTTTGGTCAAATACCGCATTAAATCCTAAGGAAGCGGCGCAGCCTTCAAGCGCAGGTAGCCCAAGCCGGAAGCTCCAGCAGGGCTGACAATCCGGTAAAAGCCAGGGGCAGTCGCGGTGATAGGAACCTCCGTCCATTCCTCAAGATTCGTGGAGTATTGCCCGATCAAGCCAGAGCCCAAAGTCCCCAGAGCGAGGTTGGAGTCCGACTGGCCGAAGTCCAGGCGCAGCTGCCCGCCGACCTGCGGGACCACTGGCAGATTGGTGGAAATATTGGCAGGGCTGGCGGGGTTGGTGCCAAAATAGAATTCCAGGAAGTTCGACAATCCATCCCCGTCCGGATCCGCATTGATCGCTTTGGCGGAAAACGCAGCGTCCCCGGTGATGGAGGTGAAGTTTTGCAACGCCATCCACTGCACCTCTGCGGGATCCGTGGAAGGATTCGTCACTGACAAATTCGAAGGTAAACCATCCGGCCAGGTGGCAAAGACCGGGCTGAGATCCAGGGCATTGCCCGCACTATCGGCTACGAAGACGACAATGGTATAACTAAATGCCCTTGTAGCATGGTCCAGCAGCATCGTCCACCGATAGATGCCATCCTGCGCGGTGCCGGAAAGGCGGGATTGGATCATGGGCGGGAAAAAGGTTTCTGCGCCGTCATCGATCTCCACCGAGAATTCCTGGAGCCCGGAAGTGTCGGTAATGCGGCAGGTTCCCGTAACCACCACATCGCCGGCGGAGAGGCTGACGGCGGCGCTGTCCAGAGTGAAATCCTTCAGCTGAGGGGGCAGAAAGTCCGGGTTCGGATTCGTAATGGTAAAGGCGGTGCTGCTGCCCGCTGGCAGCGCAGTGGCCAGGGCGTTGCCGTAACCGTAGTCACGCCCCAAGTCAGTGCCGTAGAGGGCAATCGTCGGCCGGTATACCATGGGAGGCGTGCCTTTTCCGATGGTGAAGCTGCCTTTCCATGCGATGCCATCGTGCACCAGCAGGCCCGGCGCAAAAAAGGCATCCAGGCCCAGGGCATCCGTCAATTCGAGGTAAATTTCATTTTCCGCGGGCAAGCCCGTGGCAGACACTGAAACATTCACCGTCACATCGCCCGCGCTGGCATCCACCGTGGCCGGCGTGATGGTGAAGGCGGTGAGCACAGGGGCTGCCGTGACGGATCCCGTATTGATAATGGTCAAGGCAGCGGTGCCGCCGGGCAGGACCACGCGGTCTTTTCCGCCATAGGACGGCACCCCGTCCGCGAGGCCATTGCCCTGATTAGCCACCGTGAGGCGCAGCGGGTATGTCCCGGCCGGCAAACCCGCCGGGAAGGTGCGCGTGAAACGATAAGTGGTATCAGCCACAAATTCGGGCGGCGTGCCGCCTTCGAGATACCGGCTGGAGACGAGGCCCCCCCATGGTGCCGTAGCTGCGGGCATTTCAACCCTCAGGTCCAAGTCATCCGGATTCTCCAGAACATCCGATAGGGTGACATCAAAAGTCACGGTGGATGAGGCGGTGGAAAGGTTCAGCGAAGTGCCCGAAGCGGTGAACGCCAGCACGCGGAAGGGCAGGAAATCCGGATCGACATAACCGAGGGTCAGGGCAAAACCATCCGCCGCCCCGAAGGCGCTGCCCACTTGAATCTGATAGGTTACGTCCGCCGTCACCGGGATCACGAGGTCGCTGTCGTAGTCTCCGGCGGAAACATCAATGTCATCATTGAAGCCCTGAAGCGCGAGGCTGCCGAGGGAGGTGCCGGTGTAGGCACAGATGAAGGTGTCATGATTGGTAAAACCGGCTCCTGCCTCCACCACGCCCACCGTTTTGATTTCCACCGCCCCGGTTTCCGGCGCGGTCCATGAATACCAGACGGTAGCCGTCAGGCTGGACACGGGAAGCGGCTCGCCCGTTTCCGTGGTCGCGTCCAGGCTGGTCTCTTCGGCGCGGTCCACCGTTGCGGCATTCCCCAGGGAGGTCCGGCTGGCGAATGCATTGTTCGCTGGAGGAGCCAGGGTGGGGGCGGCCTCCAGGTTTAAGGTGAAGGATCGGTCCGCCGCCCCATTTTGCGCCACTTGGATGTAGTAGGTGGTGCCGGAAGTCAACTGATAGTAAGCCTCCGGATAGGCGAGGTAGAGATACCTTGGCTGCACCTCGGTCAGGGCTGCCAGAGTGCTGCCGGTATAGACGCGGAACCGGGTATCCGCCGAGCTATTGATGTAGATATCCACCAGCACACTGGACGAGGGCGTCCATTTATACCAAACTGTGGCCCGGCCTGACGCGACATACGCATTCGGTTCCCGCAGTTCCACCGTGGCATCCACGAAGGTGCCCGATACCCCGGTCCTTGGCAAGGAAGCCGCCACCGTGGTCGCCGAGGCATAGTTGTCATTCGCCGGAGCCGCCGGAGCCAAACCATTCACCAGGGCAATGCTGAACGTCCCTTCCGTATCCAACTCAAGCACCTGAAAGTAATACACCCTGGCCGCCACCGCCTGAAAGCGGGCGAGGCGCTGGCCGGGGACGCTGACGCCGATGGCGGAGAGGCTTCCCAGATCATTCCCCCCATAAACCGCCAGACCTGGATTGTTGGAAACAGTCGTATCCGTGGAAGAAACCGAGACCCGCTTCCATCCGGAGGCGGGCGCGGTCCATTTATACCAAACCGATTGGGCAGCTGCGGTGTAAATGGGTTCCGCTGCCTCATAGGTCGCCTCCACCGTGGTGCCCGCAGTGGTGACTGCAGACAAGGTTCCCAGATTTTCTGCCGCAGCAAAATCATCATTGGCTGGAGCCGCCGCGAAGGCAGCGGCAGCACAGAAAAAAACAGACAGGAGCACGATCCTGCCCAAAACGGATGAAAGACGTTTGGACATAAGGGGTTGGGGCACGGGACAATTTTATCCAGACATGGCGGGCCAGCACTGGAAAGGACACCATAAATGAAGCGGAACTAATGCCGTGCGTCCAAAAAAATTCCCTGCCCCTCGCCACGGGCTCTGCAAAACTCCCGCGAAGCCCTGATCCGGAACAACTAAAAGGCCAGTTCCCCGGTGACTTCATCGGGGGAAAAATGAAGCACCGGGGAAGCAGGCAGGAAGTCGTGACAGCGATTTCAAAAAATCAAGCAACCGCTGGCGCTGGGCCGGCGGGAGCTTTTCAAAGCGGGGTTTGGAGACTGCGGCCTCACCTGCATGCGCCCGGATCGACGCCTCTGCTGTCGCCGCGCGGCCATCATGCAGATAAGGCGCACTGACTTCCTGAAAATGTTTTGGCCCTCCCCGCCATTTCCAGCTTTCCCTGACCATCGGTCCGTGGCTACCTTTGCCCCACCATGACTATTGAAATCTGTGTTGATTGCCAGGCCTCCGTGGAAGCCTGCGCCGAAGGCGGGGCCGACCGCATTGAACTCTGCGCCGGTCTCCTCGAAGGCGGAACCACGCCCTCCGCCGGCTTCCTCAAAATCGCCCGCCAGACTTTTTCCGGCCGCATCATGATGATGATCCGTCCCCGCAGCGGCGATTTCCTCTACTCTCCGCGGGAGGTGGAAATCATGATAGCCGATATCCAAACCGCCCGCGATGGCGGAGCGGATGGCGTCGTCTTCGGCTGCCTCACTGCAGATGGCCGCATTGATGAAACCATCACTTCCACCCTGCTAGCTGCCGCGCAGGGCCTGGACGTCACGTTCCACCGGGCCTTCGATGTCAGCCGCGACCTGCCATCCTCGCTTGAAACCCTCATCCAACTGGGCATTCCCCGCGTCCTCACCAGCGGGGGCCATCCCAGCGTGCCGGAAGGCCTGGGCGTCATCGCCTCCCTCGTCCGGCAAGCGGCGGGGCGTCTTACCATCCTGCCCGGCGGAGGCGTCCGGCCGGAAATCATTGCCAGCATCGCCGCTGCCACCGGCGTTCAGGAATGCCACCTTTCCGCCCGCCACTCCCTGGAAAGCCCCATGATCTTCCGCCGCCCCGACATCCCCATGGGAGCCACCAGCGTCCCCGGAGAATATGAAAGCAAAACCGCCAGCGCCGCCTTGGTTCGCCTGGCCAGGGGACCGGGTTGATATCGGGCCTCCAAGTGGTGATCCCTTATAAAAGAGGCCAATGATCAGATTCCGGTAACCCTGCGGGGTTTCCTCCCAATCCGGATCACTGTAGCTGCGTCCAGCGGATCCCGTGCGCTTCCAATTCGGACGTGAACGCCAGCACACTTTCGGACAGGCGCGGCAGACGCAGCCCGGCGGGGTCCTCCAGCACGCTCCGCTGATGCCCCAATTCCAGCAATTTCCGCGTCGGCCAGTCCATGGTCAATGAAGGGTGGCAGTGATTTCCGCCGGGACTTTAATGCGAAAATCACCGCGAGGAGGATGAGCGGTTTGTCCCGCCAATGCATGAAAATAAAACTGAACAGCCGATATTCGATCCTGTTCCACTTGCTGGTGTCCGGCGCATCGCTCAAACCCGCGGTGGGAAAGCGGCCCCGGCATCTGGAGGACTGCATTTTTGCCCTTCAATTCTCGACACCCGCCGGAGGATCCGGTAAACTGCAGGCTCCATCCATTTTTTGCCCAGCCTGATGCCCCCCATGCGCCCCCTTTCCCATCTGTCACATCTGTCCCTTCTGTCCCATCCGCTCCGCTCCGCAATCATCCCCAGCCGGGGGTGTCTCGTCCTGTGCCTGCTCCTGCTGGGCACGCCGCCCGCCTCTGCCGGTCTGGTGGCCTGGTGGCCGTTTTCCAGTGCAGCTACCGTGGGCAATGATGCGGCCCGCGGCATTGCCCTGAGCGCCACCGGTGCCAGCTATACGGAGGCCGGAAAAAGCGGGGGGGGGCTGGCCCTGGATGGCAACAGCCAATACCTGTCAGGCACGGTGCCCAATTTGCCAGCAGGCAACAGCGCCTATACGCAAGCCGCATGGATCAGGCCCACCCTCCTGGGAGCCCGGGGTATTGTGGGCTGGGGAAACTACGGCACCGTCCGCCAGGTGAATGCGCTGCGCCTGGCGGCGGGCGGCAATGGACTCACCCACTATTGGTGGTCTTCCGATCTTGAGGTCACCAATCTTTCCACCACGCTGAATGATGGAAATTGGCACCACGTTGCCACCACCTGGGATGGCGTGGTCCGCCGCATCTATCTCGACGGCACCCAAGCCGCCATTGATGCTCCGGGCTCGAACGGGGCCACCACAGCCAATTTCCGCATCGGCAGCACAAACAACGCTGAATTTTTCAGCGGCACTTTGGATGATGTCGCGATTTACAATAACGCCCTCACGGCGGCGGAAGTCCAGGCGCTGGCCAATGGGGCGTCGCCGCTGGGCGGTCCCTTCATCACCAGCTTCAGCGCCAATCCAGCCACCGCCTACGAGGGCGATCCGGTGACCCTGGCCTGGAACGTCACTACCGCCACCGTCACCGGCGCTTTCAGCTATGAAATCGCGCTGGGCTCCACCACTGTCTCCTCCGGCACCGCCACCAGCGGCAGCTTCTCCACCACCGTGCCGGATCTTACCGGGACACCGCAGACCCTGACATGGACCCTGCGTGCGATTGAGACCGGCGGAAATGCGGTCACCACCACTGCGGATGCCAGTGTCTCCGCCAATCCCGGCATCCCCACCGCCACGGGCCAAACGGGACTGATCGTCCGCAACGGCACGCCGCACCCGGTGCTGCTCTCCGGCAGTGATCCCAATAACGGATCCCTCCAATATCTGATCGTCACCCCACCAGCCCATGGCAGCCTGACGCGGGGCACCGGGGCAGACCGGCTCTACAGCGCTACCCCTGGTTATACGGGCCCTGATGAATTCACCTTTAAAGTCAGCGATGGGAAATACGGGTCTGCCCCTGCCACCATCCGCCTGAACATCACCGGCCCATCCCTGCCACCCACTGGCATCACTGCGGCCGACACCACTATCCGCCCCGGGAAAGGCCCCGGCGACTTTCTAACCACCCTCTCCAGTCCTGACCCCAATGCGGGGGAAGCCCACACCTTCACCCTCGTATCCGGCCCGGGCGGTGAGGAAAACCAGCGTTTTAGCATCAAGGGCAACCAGCTGCTCGCTGCGGTTTCCTTTGCCAGCATGGCCGGAGAAACCCTGCGCCTGCGCCTGCGGTCCACCGACGCCGAAGGCCTTTGGATTGAGCGGAATCTGGTCTTTCAGGTGGTGCCGGAAACGCGCGGGGTGATCATCAACGAAATCCACTACAACGGCATCAATAACGTCATCCGCAATTCCTTCATCGAACTCTACAACGATGGCCCTTTCACTGCCGACCTGAGCCACTGGCGGCTCTCCGGCGGAGTCGACTATCTGATCCCCGCCGGCACCACCCTGGCACCGGATTCCTACCTCATCATCGCGGAGGACCCCGCCACCATCCTCAGCACCTGGTCCAAAACCGCCCTCGGCCCATGGGACAATGCCATCGTCCTTTACCCCGATGGATCGAAGGAAACCAATGGCCTTTCCAACGACGGAGACACCATCCGGCTGCGCGATCCGGCGAATAACATTATCTCGGAAGTGGACTACAACAACCACTCCCCGTGGCCTGCCGAGGGCAATGGGGAGGGTTATTCCATCGAACTGAAACACCCTTCCCTGGACGCCACCCATGGGAGCAACTGGTCCGCCGCCAAACTGCCCGGCACCGCCACCTACATCCCCCCCGCCAGCACTGGCTGGAGGTATTTTAAAAGCCTGACTCCACCCGCCACCACATGGAAAGCGCGCAGCGGGGCCGATCTCACCGGTTGGCTGGAGGGCACCACCACCGCCGGGAGCGCCACTATTCCATGGCTCGGATTTGGCTATGGGGACAATGACGATGCGGTTCTCCTGGCTGACATGCGCCGCACCACGGCCCCAACTCCGCAGAATGGCTACCAGGCCGTGTATTTCCGCCATGAATTCACCTTGGAAGCAGGACAGATCCCCAACGCTCTTGCCCTGCGCGTTTACATTGATGATGGCTGCGTAATCTATCTCAACGGGGTGGAAATCCCCGTGCGCTTTTACGTTGGCAGCGGCACCCCTACCCAGGCTGCCGGGGCCGTCACCATCGGCGGTATCTCCATCACCACCCACGAAGCCGCGCCCAATAACTGGGACAGCTATACCATCACGAATACCGCTCCCTACAACCTCTCTGCCGGCACCAACGTGCTGGCAGTGCTCGCCATCAATTCTCCTGTCACCTCCGACGACTTTTCCTTCAATCTGGAAATGAAACAGGGCAGCGGCGGCAGTGATCAGGCCTCCCCCGGAGCCCGGAATATCAGCTATAGCGCCAACGCAGCTCCCGCCATCCGCAAAGTGGAACACATGCCCGTGTCGCCCACCAGTGTGGATCCCATCGTCATCACTGCCCGGATTACGGATCCCCAGGGCACCGCCTCCGCCACTATCACCTGGCAGACCAACGCCGCCGGAGCCTACATCCCCTCCACCCTGCCAAAGGCCATCCTGGATCGGAATTTCGTCAACGTCGCCACCCCGCTGGCCGCCAACCCTGCCTTTGAAAATCCTGCCAACTGGAGCACCACGCCGATGAACGACGAGGGTCTGGGCGACGATGCCCTGGGGGGCGATGGCATCTGGACCGGCACCCTCCCGGCCCGGGCGAACCGCACCCTCGTCCGCTACCGCATCACCGCCACGGATTCCGCCGGCCACGCCGGCCGCGTCCCCTACCAGGGCGATCCCTCCCTGAATTTCGCCTGTTTTGTCTACAATGGTGTGCCGGACTACGAAGGCACCTCCTCGGCAGACCTGCAAAAGCTGCCGGTCTATCACTTTCTCACCCGCAAGCAGGACTATGATCAATGTGTCGCCTACGACAACAACTCCGCCAGCCGGCTCACCGCCGGCCCCAGCTGGTCCTTTGAAAACTGGAAAGCCTGCTTCGTCTGCAACGGCATCGTCCATGACCACATTCCCTACCGGCTGAAGGGTGCCAACGGCCGTTACACCGCCTCGGGCACCGGCGGGGCCGGCAATGCCAAGCGCGCCTTCAAATTCCTTTTCCACAAAGGCTACGAATTCGACGCCCGCGACCATCTGGGCCAGGCCTATCCGGAAAAGTGGTCCACCATGATCACCGAAAACCTCTGGGAAAACCGGGCCAGCTACACTTTTTCCATCAATGAACACCTCAACTCCCGCATCTTCAATCAACTTGGTGTCCCCGCCCCAGCCGGGCACTGGGCGCACTTCCGCACGGTCATGCAGACCGCCGAGCAACCTGACAGATGGCGGGGCGACTTCTGGGGCCTGATGTGGGTGCACGAGGACTACGACAGGCGTTTCCTCAAGGCCCACGGTCTGAAAAAAGGCAACCTCTACAAGCTCACCCGCGACGGCACCGCCGGGCTGCTCCAGTTTCGCTATCAATCCACCTTCGGCCCGCTCAACGGTTCCGACCACGATGATCTGCTGAACAATCTGAAAGGCACCAGCACGCCGGCCTTCATCAATGCCCGGGTGAATCTCGACCTCTGGTGCCGGTATCACGCTTTCTGTGAAGCGATCCGCCACTACGACTACTGGCCCAGCGGGGACAACAATGCCGGGTGGTATTTCTATCCAAACTACAACACCGCCAATGGCAACAAAGGCGTGCTCTGGTATCTGCCCAATGATCTGGACGCCACCTGGGGTCCGACCTGGAACAATGGCCACGATCTCGTCCACAACGCCCTCTTCAATGATAGCGCCAGCTCCGGCGGGGACCCCAGCACCAACCCCACCCTGTGGCCCAACTACTTCAACCAGGTCCGCGAAATCCGCGCCCTCGTCTGGCAGCCAGATCAGATCAACCCCCTGATCGATCAATTCGCCGCCATCGTCCGCCCCATCGCCAATGCGGAATTCAGGCGCTGGGTGGGTGGTCCGGCAGATGCGGGAAACTTCACCGGGCTCAACGGCCCGGGCGATACCGCCCTGGGCACGGTAGGGCAGACCGCGCTGGACCGTTACATCGCCGGAATGAAGGACTTCGCCTTTGATGCCAATGGCGGCGGCAGCAATTGGCCCGGGGATACCGTAGCTGCCGGGGGACGGGCGGTTTTCCTGGACAGGCTGGGGAGCAGCCTGGGCGAAAATGCCACCAAATACCCGGCCACGCCGGTCATTTCCTACACTGGCACCGCTGGCCATGCGGTGAACGATCTCCGTTTCACCGTGAACGCCTTCAGTGATCCCCAGGGGACGAATACCTTTGCCGCGATCCAGTGGCGCATGGCTCAGGTAAATACTTCCGCCACCTATGTTCCCACCGAGCCGCGCCTGCTGGAAATCAACGCCAGCTTTGACAGCGGCCCCATCGCCACCTTTGCCAGTGAATTCAAGTATCCCCCCTCCGCCTGCACCCCCGGGAACCGCTACCGGGCCCGCGTCCGGATGAAGGATGCCACGGGCCGGTGGAGTTACTGGAGTCCTGCCGTGGAGTTCACCGCCGGGACCTTCGATCCCTCCCCCTACTCCTCCCAACTGGCCGTCAGGGAACTGATGTATCACTCCGCCAACCCTGGCACGGCAGAACGCGCCGCCGGCGCTGCCCTCGTGCCGCCCCAGTCGTGGAATGACGACTCCTTCGATTACCTCGAACTCTATAACATGGGAAGCAGCGTCCTGGATTTGACAGGCTTCCAGTTCACCAGTGGCTTTGATTTCACCTTTCCGGAGGGCACCCTGATCGCCCCCGGGGCCAGCCTGCTGGTGGTGCAGAATATTGCCGCCTTCACCACCCGCTACGGCAGCGGCAAACCCATCGCGGGAGCCTGGCAGGCCACGGACCGTCTCAGCAACGGGGGCGAAACCATCACCCTGCAATTCGGTTCCGTCACTCCTCCGGTTCTTTCCTTCACCTACGATGATGATCCCGCCCTCAGCTGGCCCGCTGCGGCCGACGGCTCAGGATTCAGCCTTGTCAGGATTCATCCGGAAGACCCCACCCGCGATGCCAGTCTGGGCTACAACTGGCGCAGCAGCCTGACCAACCGCGGCAGCCCCGGCACGGACGACCGCGTCAGTTATGCCTCGTGGCTGGGAGCCACTCCGGAGGGAGATCCTGACCATGACAGCCTCGACAACATCATCGAGTATGCCCTTGGCAGTGATCCCCTGATGCCGTCCCCGGCTGCCAGCCCGGCCGCTGGCTATCTGACCGTCACTGTCCTGGGCGTTCCCGGCAACTACCCCACCCTGACATTCATCCGCTCCAATGCCCACGAGGACTTCAGCCAGCAGGTTGAGTTTTCCACGGATCTCCAAACCTGGCCCCTGCGCGGCATCCAGGTCTCCTCGACTGATGCCGGCGATGGCACGCGCCGCGAGGTCTGGCGCACGGAGGCCCCCGGTCTCCCCGGCCCCGGCGCCAGGCTCCATGGCCGGCTGCGCTTCACCCGGCCATAATCCTGGACTTCCCGCTCTGCGCCCTTTATGATTTCATGGATTTGAGCCGCCGGTTGGCCCGGATCCTCCTTCTGCCGGAATGCCGGCAGCATTTTCCCAGCCGCTGGCTTTTCCGTCATGATCCAACTCCTTCCAGCAAAATATTTTCCCGCGATGGGCCGGTTCGTGCGGCTGGTTCTTCCTGCCCTGAACCTGCTGGCTTTCCAGCAGCCCTTGGCGGTTGCCGGAACCTACCCGGCAGCGGGTGGCATCCAGTCCTTTCCCTATCTTAATGGCACGCGCCCGGGCAGTGCGTCATGGAATGACGGCAGTTCCCTTTCCGGCACCAGCACCGGCCAACCCGCAGTGCCCGTCGGAGCCATTGATGGGGGTGGCCTGCGGCTGACAGCGGATGGCGTTCCCCATGCCGTCACTTCCTTCAGACTATCCGAAATTGACGTCGGTCAGGATATTGCAGCCATCACCATCAACTTCAATTTGAAGCTGTTTTCCACCGCCATCGCGGGCGATGGCTTTTCTGTAAATTTCGGCGATATCCCGCCCACGGATGGCGATGGGGAACTGGGCTGGGCCCTGGCCAATGGACTTGTGGTCGGCTGGAAAACCTACGATGATCCGGGCATCGCCGGCGTGGAGGGCGAGATCATTGTTTACGCCAACCGGGTCGTCCTTGCCCGCACCCCCTGGAGTTCCCCCAACGATGGAGCCTTCCGTCCGGTGACGGTGCGCTGGGACGCGCAGGGACTGGACGTGCGCTGGAATAACACCGACATCTGGGCCAATCTGGCCGTTCCTGGCTTTACCCCGCAGGTGGGCGACAGTGCCGCGTTTTCCGCCCGCACCGGAGCCGTGGCCACGCAGACCATCACGCTGGACAATCTTCAGGTCACTACCACGCCCCGGGTCAACATTGCCACCGGCGGACCCGTGATTACAGAATTTGCCGCGGACAACTCCCAATCCTGGGAGGATGAGGATCTGGAAAGTCCGGATTGGCTGGAAATTTATAACGGATCGAATACAGCCACCTCCCTTGCCGGATGGTTTCTCACCAATGATCCTGCGGTGCCTGGCAAATGGCCGCTGCCCGCATTCAGCCTCGGATCGAACCAATACCGCGTGATTGCGGCCTCCGGAAAAAACCGCAGCTCCGCCAGCGGCCCACTGCACACCAATTTCACCCTGCCCAGGGCCGGAGGCTATCTCGCTCTGGTGCGGCCCAATGGAACGCTGGCCTCGGAGTTCCGTTATGGTGCCCAGGGCACGGACATTCCTTATGGGGAAACCGGCAACACCCGGCAGAAAGGTTATCTGGAAAAGGCCACGCCCGGGAAAAAAAACATCACCCTGATGGACGCAGGACTGCCGGCGGAAGACGTGATCTTTTCCCGCGAAGGCGGCCTCATCGCCAGCACCACGCCTATCCAGCTTTCCATCCAGCAGCCCATCGCGCGCGGTTCGGTGGTCCGCTATTCCCTGGGTCAGACCATTCCCACGGAAAACTCCCCGGAATACACCGGGCCATTTTCCATCACCACCACCACCACCGTGCGCGCCCGGATCTTCCGTCCGCTGCATCTGCCAGGCCCTGTCAGCAGCCGCACCTTCCTCAGGCTCGATTCCAACCTGACCAAATACAACAACACCGGGGACGTCTTTACCTCCAACATCCCGGTGCTGGTGATGGATAGCTTTGGCGTGGCGGTGGATGCCACCTCCTCGCCTTCCGATGCCCGGCCATTCCGTCCGGGCTATGCGGTGATGGTGGCCCCGGACGCTGCGGGGCGGACACGGCTGGATGGAGTGGCGGATTTCCAGGGACGCTGCGGCAGCCACGTGCGCGGGGAAAGCTCCTCCGGCTTTGATCAGAAATCCTATGCCTGGGAAATCTGGAACAACGAAAACACCGACAAGGACGCCGCCATCCTCGGCATGCCCGCCGAATCCGACTGGGTGCTGCATGGCCCGTGGTCTGACAAGTCGATGATGCGGAACTATCTCGTCTACTCCACCTTTGGCGAGATCCACCAGGACTGGTTTGCGCCCCGGGTGAAATTTGTGGAATTGTTCTTCAATCAGGAGCCTGGACAAGCGGTCAGTTATGCCGACTACCGCGGGGTTTATCTGCTGGTGGAGAAAATCAAAAACGCCTCCCGCCGCCTGGATCTGGCCAAAACCAATGCCCTGGTGACTGATCCCGTGCTCCTCCAGGGCGGCTATGTTTTCAAGAAGGATAAAGCCAGCCTTGGCTCGACCCTCTGGACCACCAGCCGCAGCGTGGAACTGCAAAGTGCTGACCCGGAGGCCTTGTCCACCCCACAGCGCGTGTATCTCCAGAGCTACGTCAATGCCTTCGAGTCGGCCCTCTTCAGCCCCACCTTCACCCATCCTGAGACTGGTTATGCCAGGTGGATCGACGTTCCCAGCTTCATCGACTGGCAATGGGCCGTGGAGATATCCAAACAAATCGATGGCTATGTATTCAGCACCTTTTTCCACAAGGACCGGGGCGGCAGGATGAAAGCCGGACCGCTCTGGGACTTCAATATTTCCCTGGGCAATGCTGACTACGCCGAGGGGGAGTTCCGCACCGGATGGAACTATGACGCCACGCGCACCGCGCCGCTTGCCGGCAATCTGTGGTTCCCCCAACTGCACAAGGACCCGAACTACCGCCTCGCCACCTTTGACCGCTATTGGCAACTGCGCAGTTCCGTCTGGAGCACGTCCGCCATCCAAGACCGGATCGAAGGCGTATCCGCCCTGCTCCGCAATGGCAATCCCACCAACATCACCAATGGCACTTCCGTGACCGCCCAAAGCCCTATCATGCGGCACTTCCGGAAGTATCCGATCCTGGGGAACCGCTATTGGCCGAATCCCGCCGACGCCTCCAGCCGCACCACCTTTCAGGCAGAAGTCGCCAACCTCAAACAATGGACCACCGACCGGCTCGCCTGGGCGGACAATCAGTTCCAGCTCGGCAGTGCCGCCATGCGTCCGCCGGTGCTCACCAGTGTCAGGACCAACAACAGTTCTGTGGCCATCTCCCTTGCGCCATTCAGCGCACTCCAATCCGGCGTCCTGTTCCCGGCCGGGGAAGTCCACTACACCACCGATGGCACGGACCCCCGCCCCGCCGGCTATCCCCTCCCCAGCACAACGCAGAGCGTTGTTCTGATCCCCGAATATGGTCAGGGAAGCTGGTTTGTCCCCACCGTGGAAAATGGGGGGTCTACCCTCCCTCTGGCGGATTGGACTGGCATCACCGATCCTCCCAACGCAGGAGCCTGGACGTCAGGCCAACTTGGCTTCGGCTTCGATACGGCAGTTCCCTCTGTCTCCAATCCCACCCTCTATCACATTGGCGGCCCGCACCCCAATGACAACACCTGGACCGGGGGAACCGGCAATGTGCAGCCTGCCCTTGCCAACCTTGGCTCCGCCCTCATGGTCCGCGTGCCCTTCATCCTCACCTCAGATCAGCGCAGCCGCCTTGTCAGCCTGAAAGTCAAAATGCGCTATGACGATGGCTTTGTCATCCTCGTGAATGGTCAGGAAGCCACCCGGCAAAACATCCTCCCCGCCAGTCCCGCCGCCTGGAACGCCACCGCCGATGCCACGCCCAACAGCTTCTCCGACAACACCGGTATCACTGGGGTCACCCTGGACATTTCCCATGTCATCCCAGCGCTTCAGCCCGGAGCCAATACGCTGGCCATTCTCGCGCTGAACCGGACCTCAGTGGATTCCGATCTGCTCTGTGTCCCCAGCCTGACCGGCAGCCTCGGCGTGAAACCAATTGGCATTCTCCCGGACATTACATCGCCGGTTTATCGGAACCCCATCGTGCTGGAAGCCTCTGCTGAAGTGAAAGCCCGGCTTTACGTGCCGGAGACCGGATTCTGGGGCCCTCTGGCCAGCTCGCTGAACATTGTGGCCGCCGTGCTGCCCAGCCGGGAGAACTTCGTGATCTCCGAGATCCACTATGCCCCTCAGCCCCCCACCCCCGCCGAAAGCGCCGCCGGTGCCACGGCAGCCAGCGACTTTGAATTCATTGAATTCCTCAACACCGGCACCAGTCCCCTCGACCTCACCGGCGTGCGCCTCACCGGAGCGGTCCAGGAGTTCAATTTTTCGAATGGCGGCCCCGCCACTCTAACGCTGAATCCCGGCAGCCGGGTCATCCTCTGCGGCCATCTGGCCGCTTTCCGCGCCCGCTATGGTGCCAATGCGCGGGTGGCCGGTGCCTTTAATGGGAATCTGAATAACGGCGGCGAAACCATCACGCTGCTGGACCGCCTTGGGGAAATCATCTGGAGCTTCCGCTACAACGACAAATCCCCCTGGCCGCAACCTGACGGTTCCGGCCGCAGTATTGTCCTGACCAATGCCGCGCAGCATCCCACACCCGACCCTGCCCTCGGCCAGCACTGGAAGCCCAGTGCCGCCGGGGGAAATCCCGGCGAGGCCGGCACCCTGCCCTTTACCCTCACAGCCGGAGATGATGACGACCAGGACGGCTTGCCCAATCTTGTTGAATATGCCTTTGGCACCGATCCTGCCGATCCCGCATCCCATCGGACCATGAGCATAACGGCCCAACCTGCCACCCCCGGTTTCTCCCCCTCATTTACGATCAGTATCCCTACCGGCCTGCTGGCCGATGGCTACACCGCCACGATCCAAAGCAGCCCTGACCTCAGGAATTGGACATCCCCCATGCCGCCGCCGCTTCCCCAAGGCATCATCGTGAGCCCTGCGGGCACCGCCGCCGCCCTCTGGACCCTCCCTGCGGCCACCGCTCCACCCACCGCCCCTCAATTCCTCCGCGTCCTGATCTCCAAACCCTGAGCAGCGCGAACCAATCAGCCCATGTCCACCAGCCGATCACTGAGTCGGCCTGGTTTCCGGTGGCAGGGATTTTTTATCCACCCGAATCATCATCGCGAGATGACGGTGCTGCCAAAGCCGGCGCTAGCTGCGGATCATGCCGGCGGCCACGGTTTCATTCGTGCCGGCGTCGATCAGGATAAAGCTGCCGGTGATGCGGTTTTTGCTGTAGGCATCGAAAATCACCGGGGAGCTGGTGCGGATGGAAATGCGGCCAATGTCGTTCATGCGGAATTCGACGTCGTCCTCGATCTTGTGCAGGGTGTTGATGTTCACCTTGTATTTCACTTCCCTGATGACGGCCTGCACTTCCCGGCTGGTGTGGCGCAGGATGAAGCGGCCCCGTGGATTCAGCGGTTTTTCGCCGAACCAGCAGACCATGGCTTCGATATCCTGACCGACCTGCGGCGGGTTGTTGGCCTTGACGATCATGTCGCCGCGGCTGGTGTCGATTTCATCTTCAAGGAGTAGCGTGACGGAGAGCGGGCTGTAGGCTTCCTCAAGCGGTCCATCGGCGGTGTGGATTTCCCTGATGCGGGATTGGAATCCGCTGGGGAGCACTGTCACCGCATCGCCAGGCTTGAAAACCCCGCCAGCCACGCGGCCGCTGAAGCCGCGGAAATCATGCCACTCATCACTCTGGGGACGGATCACCCACTGCACCGGAAAACGGGCTTCCACGTGGTTTTCGGTGGTGCCGACGTAGACGGTCTCGAGATGATAGAGCAAGGTTGGCCCCTGATACCAGGGCATGGCCTCGGATTTATCGACCACGTTATCGCCCTTCAGCGCGCTGATGGGGATGAAGGTCATTTCCACCAGATTATCGAGCCGGCTGGCGAAGCACTGGAAGGCCTCTTTGATTTCCTCAAACCTGGCTTCGGAGTAGTCCACCAGATCCATCTTGTTGATGGCAACAACCACGTGCTGGATGCGCAGCAAATTCGCCAGAAACGCATGGCGGCAGGTCTGCTCGATCACGCCTTTGCGGGCATCGATCAGGATGATCGCCAGATTGGCCGTGCTGGCTCCGGTGACCATGTTCCGCGTATATTGGATGTGCCCCGGGGTATCCGCGATGATAAATTTCCGGCGCGGCGTGGCAAAATAACGGTAGGCCACATCAATCGTGATGCCCTGCTCCCGCTCGGCCCGCAGGCCATCAGTCAGCAAGGCCAAGTCCACGTGTTCATCCCCACGCTTTGCCGAGAAGCGCTCCACGGCCGCGAGCTGGTCCTCGAAGATGGATTTGGAATCATAAAGAAGACGGCCAATAAGGGTCGATTTTCCGTCGTCGACGGAACCAGCGGTAGTGAAGCGTAGAAGATCCATGGGGAAATAGAGGGAAATGGAAAAATTAAGAAATTAGGGAAACCGAATAGGCTAACTCTGCCAGTCTTCGATTTTCAGGTTGGGGACGCGGGAGAACTCGCGGGTATTGTGGGTGACTAGAGTGAGATCGTTCGCCAGGGCGATGGCCGCGATCATGGTATCGTTGGGACCGATCCGGTTGCCAGCCGCAGAGAGGTGGGCTTGAATCCGGCCGAAGGCAGCGGCCGCCAGATCGTCAAAGGGATAGGAATTTAGTTCACCAAAGATTGGATCCAGTTTTGCGAGGGCTTTGCCAACGTCTGCACTATTCCAAGCACCATAAAGCAGTTCCGCCTTGACTACCGAGCAGAGAAAAAGTTCCTCTACCGGGCACGCCGCCGCCCTGAGAATGACGGAAGCGCTGCGACGATTCACGAGCACTGAGACGACGTTGGTATCAAGAAGCCAGGGCATCAGTCGAATTTCACACGGTCTGTTTCCCAAGGCTGCTCCTCGTAATCGTCAGGAAAATCAGGCAAACTGCCAGTAGTTTCCATTACGATAGCTCTCCATTTTTTCTGACGCTCGGACTCTTTTTCGGGTGGTGCGGCCTCTTCAACCAAACGGAGCACGGCAGCGGAAAGCTCGGCGGCTTTGGCCGGTTCCAGCGTTCTTAAGCAATGATCCAATTGAAGGGCAAGCGTGCTCATAATTCTCAAAAATAGCCTTCTTTTTTCCGGTCTTCCATCGCAGATTCGCTGCGTTGGTCATCGGCACGGGTGCCGCGTTCGGTTTGGCGGGCGGCGGCGACTTCGGCAATGATATCGTCCAAGGTGGCGGCCGGGGACTCGACGGCGCCGGTGCAGGTCACGTCGCCGATGGTGCGGAAGCGCATGGTTTTTTCCAGAATCGGCTCGTCCGGCTGGGGCTGGGCGAATCCGGTTTCGGCATCCAGCCAGGAGCCGTCGCGTTGGAAGACGCGGCGCTGGTGGCTGAAGTATATATTGGGCAGCGGGATTTTTTCCTGACGGATGTAGAGCCAAACGTCCATCTCCGTCCAGTTGCTCAGCGGGAAGACGCGGAATTGCTCGCCTTCGTGCATGCGGCCGTTGAAGAGATTCCACAGTTCGGGCCGCTGATTTTTCGGATCCCATTGGCCGAAGTCGTTGCGGTGGCTGAAGAATCGTTCCTTGGCGCGGGCTTTTTCCTCATCGCGGCGGCCGCCGCCGAGACAGGCGTCGAATTTGTAATCGGCCACCGCATCCAGCAGCGTGATCGTCTGGAGCTTGTTCCGGCTGGCCCGATGGCCTTTTTCCTCGACCACGCGGCCCTGATCAATGCTGTCCTGAACCAGCGCGACTTTCAGACTGGCTCCGATGTTTTTCACGAATTCATCGCGGTAGACCAAAGTTTCCGGAAAGTTATGCCCCGTATCCACGTGCAGCAGGGTAAATGGCATCCGGGCCGGGTGGAAAGCCTTCCGGGCCAGCCAGGCCATCACGATGGAATCCTTCCCTCCGGAGAAAAGAAGCGCGGGATTACGGAACTGCGCGGCGGTTTCCCGGAGGACGTAGATGGCCTCGGACTCCAGTTGTTGGAGAAGGCTGACATTGTAAGAGCGGATGGTGGACATGACGGAAAAGGAAACAGATCTTAAGCCCTCCCGCAAGGTCGGCAAGTGAATTCTCCTTATTTCCTATAGGGTTTTAGGAGAATTCACAGCCAACCCTCTCTTCCGATTCACCGATGCCGCAGCTGGAGCTTCCACTGCCGCCATGGGGAATTCGTTCTGCAAAAAGCGCAACGGTGCTGCGTAATGGAGGAGGTTACTTCTCCTATTCCTATGCTGCGTTACTTCTTCCTCCTGCCGTTGTCCCTCTGCTTTTCCACTTCCCTGCTGGTTGCGGCTGGGGGGCCTACTTTTACAGATCCCAAAGAGGCCACGGCCAAAGATCCTGACTTCATCACCCAGGGGGAATACTCTGGGAATCTGGATGGCAAACCCGTGGGGGTGCAGTTGGTCGCCGAAGGCAGCGGGAAATTCGCCGCCGTGCTGTATCCGGGTGGTTTGCCCGGGGCGGGCTTTTCCGGGGACAAGGCGACGCGTTTGAAAGGGACGGCCACCGGCGGGCAGATCACCTTGCCAGGACTCACCGGCACCATGGCCTCGGGCAAAATCACCTTTCCGGGCGGCACTCTGAGCAGGATGAACCGCGAGAGCCCCACGGTCGGAGCCAAGGCTCCCGCCGGTGCCATTGTGCTGTTTGATGGCAAATCCCCCGATGCCTTCCTGGATGGCAAGCTGGATGGCGATACCCTCATGCAGGGCGTCACCTCGAAGCAGCTTTGGAAGAATTTCAGCCTGCACATCGAGTTCAAAATCCCCTACATGCCGGAGGCCCGGGGCCAGGGGCGCGGCAACAGCGGCTGCTATCTCCAGGGGCGTTACGAAGTCCAGATGCTGGACAGCTTTGGCCTGGAAGGCGAAAATAACGAATGTGGTGGCATTTATACCATCGGCTCCCCGAAAGTGAACATGGCCTTCCCACCGCTTTCCTGGCAGACCTACGACATTGAATACACCCAGGCGGTTTACGATGCCTCCGGCAAAAAAACCGCCAATGCCCGGACCACCGTGAAGCACAACGGCGTGATCGTGCAGGACAATATCGAACTGGACCACGCCACGACCGCCTCGCCTCTCAAGGAAGGCCCCACCCCGGGCCCGATCCACCTGCAGGAACACGGCACCCCGGTGCGCTACCGGAATATCTGGGTGGTGGAAAAGTAAGATAAGGGCAGAGCAGGACGGAGAGATCCGGATACCAGGAAACGCCCGGCGCTTTACGGCAGCCAAGGAAGGATCCGCAATCCCCGCAGCTTGATCCCGGTTTTCCGGATAGCGCCTCACGGCCCCGCCGGGCCCGCCGGGGCGGCTTCCTGGTTTGTGGTAGTGGCGGCTTCCAGGAGCTGGCGGACGCTCCGGCTTGGGCAGGCCTCGTGCAGCACAATCTGTGTGCCGGGGGGCAGCGGCCCTTCCTCTGGGGATTCTGCGGGTTTTCCGCCGTCAGATTTTCCCCCGCCTGCGGTCTTTCCTGGCGCGGCTTTGGGTTGGTCTTTGTCATCGGCCTCTTCCTCCTCCGGGTCCTCGGTCAATGCGGTGATCATGGAAACATGGCCCATGGCATTGCCGCATTGATCCAGCACCGGCGATCCGCTGGAACCCGGAGCCCACTCCGTGCTGACATTCAGCCGCAATTGCTCGGCGGCGGTCCCGGCACCGTCGGTTTGCCGGTAAAACCGGTTCACCATCCCTTCACTGAAATAGCCGTTATTGCCCAGGGGGTCGCTCAGACAGTAGGCCGCATCCCCCGGGCGCACCTGATCATTGAGCGGCAGGCCCCGGAAGTTTCCCCCAGACGCCCGCAGCACGGTGGTATCCCGGTTTTCGCTGGAAGCGATCACTCCAATGACCGGGCAGACCTTGCCCGACGCATCCACCACGATGAGATAGCCCTCCGCCATCTCCGGCAACGGCGCAGCCACATGCTGGCAGGTAGCGATCACCCCGTCATCCGTCAGGGCATAGCCGCCCGCCAGGTCCACATGCCAATCCTTGCACTCCCTGCAAAGGTAAAACCATCCTACCCGGACGCGGCTGCGGCGGGCCACTTCGTAAACTTCCGCCCGGCTCAGCACCAGACTTTTGACCGGCGGCAAGGTCACCTTTTGCGCAGAGGGCTTGGCCAGCATTGCCAAAAAAGCGTCTTGCCCGGTTAGTTTCCCAGCCTTCTTTAACGCGGTGGCTTCGGCAATGATCTCCTGCGGACCCGACCACTCCCCGTTCACTTCGATCGGCACCCCCGGTGCCTGCGCCACCCCAGGGAGACTGGAGCCGGCAAGGAAAATAAGAGAAAGACACCACGCGTTCATCCCGCAAATGCTCCATGATTTTGAAGAGGGAGCAAGAGACTTCCCGATTGGCTCCTGCAGGCCGCCCTGCGCGCCACCTTGCTATTGGGAGCGCTCTTTTTCGTCTGGAAATTCCTGCCTGCATCCCAGCCGGCCCTGCGCCGCCGGGTGCTGCTGGTGATGGCAGCGGGTCTGCTGGCTGCCCCATGGTTGTCAGGATGGTGGTCCCTTGATTCCCCTGCCCCCTTCGCCAAGCGGGCGGCAGAGGGTGCCCCGGAGGGGGTTTCCCTGACATGGATCACCGCCCTCGCAGGGCTCTGGATCACCGGCAGCCTGCTCGCGCTGGCCCGCCTCGCATGGCAGGCGCTGGCCTTGCACGAACTGATCCGCCGGGCCCGGCCATGGAGGGGAGATCCTGCCCTGCCAGCTGGTCTAACGGTGCTGCAGTCTCCTGGCATTTCGGGCCCCTGCGTCACCCGGGGCCTGCGCCCGGTGCTGCTGCTGCCGGAACAGGCGGACCACTGGACGCCCGCCCAATGGAAGATGGTCCTGGCTCACGAGCAGCAGCACCTGCAGCAGCAGGACCCCGGGCTGGCCTGGCTGCCCCGCCTCGTCCACTGCCTTTACTGGTGGCACCCGCTGGCGCACTGGTTGCGGTATCAATTCCACGCCGAAAGTGAGGCCCTCTGCGACCGCGCCGTGCTCGCCCGCTCCGGCTCCACCGCGCGGGATTACGTGGATTTCCTGCTCTCCCTGCGGTGCCCCGCGCCACCGGCTAACGGTTGGAGCGGCTGCTGGCCTCCCGGTCCACGCCTTACCGCTGGTGGATCGGCTCCACCGCGCTGCTGATCCTCACCGGACTCACGGCGCTGACGCTTTCGCTGCGCACCATGCCGGTGTCGGTGGTTTCTGCCCAGCCCGGCCCGGGGGATAAAGCGGTTACAGCTGCGCCGGAACGGCCCGGTTTGGATGAAACGGCCCTGCGGCTTTCGGCGAATCCTTTTCCTGCGGAATGAGAATGGTGTTGGGGAAGGCGTTGGTGGGTTGAAGTTGAGGTTGGGTTTGAAGTTTTGGCTGGGTTGGCTTGATGGATGGAAACACCCGGGCCGGAGCCCCGGGCTCCCTTTTAGGGCTCCCTTGCAGGCTACTCCTTTGGCTGGGCTTCCAAGGGGATGCGGAGGGTGAAGCTGGTGCCTTCGCCGGGGGTGCTCTGCACGGAGATCGTGCCATGGTGGGCCTCGATGATGGACTTTGTGATCGCGAGGCCCAGGCCGGTGCGGCCGGCGGGCAGGCTGCGGGATTGATCGGCCCGGTAAAAGCGCTCGAAGATGTGGCTGAGTTGCTCCGGGCTCATGCCCTCGCCGGTATCCGCGATGGTGAGGAGAGCCTGGTTGGATTCCGTGGTGAGCTGGATAGCGATGGCTCCGCCCGCACGGTTATAGTGAATCGCATTGGTGAGGAGATTGGCGGCGGCCATGGTCAGATAATCGGGATCGCCTTCCAACGTGAGGGATTCTGTCAGTCTGGCATCGACCGTGATATCGCGGGCCGTGGCAAGGGGGGCGAGCAGTTCGATCTGTTCGCGCAGCGCGTGGGCGAGGTCGAAGCGCAGGCGCTTCATCTGCTGCTGCCCGGCCTCCAGGCGGGCGAGGGCGAGGAGGGACTCGATCAATTGCCGCATGCGGCCAGCGGCGCGTTGGCAGGCTTCCAGGCTGGTGCGGTATTCTTCGGCAGGACGCTCGCGGCGCAGCGCGGTCTGGGTCTGCGTCAGCATCACGGAAACCGGCGTGCGCAGCTCGTGGGCCGCATCGGAGATGAAGCGGGTTTGCTGGGTGAAGGAGTCTTCCAGCCGGGCAAACATGGCATTCAGCGTGGTGGCCAGTTGGCCCAGCTCGCCATGGGTGTCCTTCACGCTGAGCCGCTGGCCGAGATTGCCGGCGGAGAGGTGGGCGGCTGTGGCGCCGATGTCGGCGATGGGTCGCAAGGTGCGGCCGGCGGCCCACCAGCCTCCGGCCAGGCCCAGGAGGAGAATGCTGGTGGCCGCAGCCGCCAGTTGCCAGGCCGTGCGCTGGAGGCTTTGCCGTTCCGCAGAAATATCGCGGGTGACGCGGATGATTTCACCCGGCGGGGTGGTGCCCAGCAGTTCCATCCCATTTCCCTGAATGGATAGAACCGGACGCACCATGGGCCCTTTGACATCAGGCGTGGAGCTGGAGCCGCCCGTCGTGGCTAGCAGGCCACCATCGCGCCGCCAGATGGTGACGGTGGAGCCGGGGGCTTCATCGGCCTTGAGCGCCTGCTCGGTGGCGGTGGAAAGGCGTTCCGGCGGACCTTCGCTTCCCGGAGGCCCATTGCGTGGCGGACCATCACGCAATGGGCGGGGTGGGGGAAAATGGCCCTCAGCCCCGGGATGACCGTCTTCCAGATCCCCGTCGCGGCCCGGTCCCGGCCTGGGCCGGGGATTATCCGGCCCGCCGCCGCCCTGACGGATGAGGCGCAGGGCGATGTTATATCTTTCCTGGAGACGCTCCCCAACCGTGGCGTAGGCCCGCTGCTGCTGCAGACGCCAGGCCGTGATGCCAAACCCGCTGAGCACGGCGAGCAGGATCAGGCCATGCCAGATTTGCAGGCCCCAACGGATGGATTTAAAGAATGCCATGGAAAGTCAGGCGATGCAGTAGCCGTGACCGCGGCGGGTTTGGATGAAGTCGTGGCCGAGCTTTTTCCTGACATTGGAAACGTGCACATCCAGCAGATTGGACAGGGTGCTTTCGTTTTCATCGAAGAGGTGCTCGTAAAGCGTGGTGCGGGTGATGAGACGGCCCCGGTGCACGGCGAGATATTCCACCAGAGCATACTCGCGGGCCGTCAGGGAGATCATGGCGCCATCCAGATGCACGAGGCGCGCCGCGGTATCGATCTGGATGTTATCGATTTTGATGCGGGTGGAATCCTGCGTGCCGGTGCGGCGGATGACCGCGCGGAGACGGGCGAAGAGTTCTGCCAGGTCGAAGGGTTTGACAATATAATCATCCGCCCCGTGGTCCAGCCCACGCACGCGGTCGCGCGAGCCATCCCGGGCCGTGAGCATGATCACGGGGGTGCTCTTGCGCAGCCGCAGCCGCTCCAGCACGGCCCAGCCATCCAGCCGGGGCAGCATGCCATCCAGAATGATAGCGTTGTAGTCCCAGGTGAGGGCTTTATCCAGGCCATCCATGCCATCCTCCGCCGTGTCCACGGCATAGCCTTCCTCACGGAGGGCCTGGGCCAGGCTGTCGAGGAGATCGGGTTCGTCTTCGATGATGAGCAGTCGCATGGGATATCAGGATAGGTGGGGAACCTTTAGCGGAGATGAAGCCGGAAGGTCCACGGCGAACTGTAGGCTGCCCCACCTCTCCCACCTCTCCGGCTTCGGCTCCCTGCTATGTCCGGCTCATCCGCCGCAGCAGGGGGCGCAGGGCATGGTAGAGCGCCAGCGTGACAAAAGGCGCCAGGACAGCCCAGACGAGGATGCCGCGCAGGCCGGTCATGCCGTATTCCCTGAGAAAAAGCGGGATGTTTTCAAAGAACCGGCTGATGAGCTGCGGGATGGATAGTGGGATGGCGGGCACCTGAAAGATCGCCTCCCCAGCCCGGTAAAAGGGCAGCAGAAAGAGCAATTGCAGCGGATAGGCCACGGTGCCGGTGGCCTGGATGATGGGTTGATTCAGCTTCAGCGACCACGCGGCCAATCCGCAGAGAAGGAATCCACTGCCCAAAATCGGAAAAATCCCGAGGGCCAATCCCAGAGCCAGGGTCAGGGCGATTTTGTCAGCCGTGATGCCCTGCGTCAGCTGCTGGCGGATCGGGCCAACCATGCGGCGCTGCCACCAATTTAGCCTCGGTTCAACAAGATCAGGTTCCGGAGCAGGATCAGTCATGACGGCGCAACAACAGGCGTTCCATCGGTGCATCCGTCGGGAGCCGGAACAGCTGGATCAACATATAAATGGCCATGGTCATATTGCCCAGCAGCAAAATCCCGACCAACCAGCCAAGACGCGCCGGCCAGGTGCGCTCCTTGTAGGCCACCCACAGCCAGAAAAAGAGAAAAGCGAAGTAAGTATCGAACAACGTCGCAATGAACCACGGGTGGCCTCCTACGGACGCCGGGATTTTCCAAAGCGCCTGGACCGAACTGGCCCAGCCAGTGACCGCCAGCATGGATATCAAAATCAGCACGGAAAAGACGCGGAGAAAAATGATCATGGCGGTGCAGGGTAAGATTGGACAACAGCAGTAAAGCGGCGGAGCAGCTCCAAAAGCAGCGGCCTCCCCTGCAAGTTACGTCCCCGCGCGTGGGTCTGCCGGCCTATTTTGACCAGAAAAACCAACCGCCACCTGCCGGGAAAGCATCGCAGGGGCAAAAGCAGAAAACCGTCGTCAAAATTCACCTTTATCCGTGCACTTTCGCTTTCCTATTGCCTAAAACCTGCCCTCTTCCCCTCCGCATGAACATCCACGAGTATCAAGCCAAGGAGCTTTTCCAGAAATACAACGTTCCCACCCCGGGCGGTGCCGTCGCTGGCACGCCGGAGGAAGCCAACGCTGCTGCGGCGGCCCTGGTGGGAAAAATCATCGTCGTCAAAGCCCAGATCCACGCCGGTGGACGCGGCAAAGGCGTCTTCAAAAACGGCTTCAAGGGCGGCGTCCACCTCTGCGACTCCCCGGACAAAGCCGCTGACCTCGCGAAATCCATGCTCGGCGAAGTCCTTGTCACGCACCAGACCGGGGAAGAAGGCAAGCAGGTCAACAAAGTTCTCATCGCGGAAGGCGTTGATATTAAAAAAGAATACTACCTCGCCATCCTCATGGACCGCGAGACCAAGGCCCCCGTCATCATCGCCAGCACCGAAGGCGGCGTGAATATCGAAGAAGTCGCCGAACACCACCCGGAGAAAATCATCCACGTGGGCATCCACCCCCTCGCAGGCCTCCAGCCCTATCAAATCCGCACCCTCGCTTCCCAGCTCGGCTTCAAGGGCGACCAGGCCAAGCAATTCGGCGTCCTGCTCAACAACGTCTACAAACTTTTCCTTGGGGCCGATTGCTCCCAGGTCGAAATCAACCCGCTCGTCGAAACCCCCGATGGCCGCATCCTCGCCCTCGATGCCAAGTTCAACTTTGACGACAACGCCCTCTACCGTCACCCCGAGATCGTCGCCATGCGTGACACCTCCGAGGAAGACCCCCGCGAAGTCGCCGCCAGCGAGTTCAACCTGAACTACATCGGTCTTGATGGCAATATCGCCTGTCTCGTCAACGGAGCCGGCCTCGCCATGGCCACCATGGACATCATCCAACACTTCGGCGGCAGCCCCGCGAACTTCCTCGACGTCGGGGGTGGAGCCACCAAGGACCAAGTCATTGCCGCCTTCAAGATCATCCTCGGCGACGCCAAAGTGCAGGGCATCCTCGTCAACATCTTCGGCGGCATCATGGACTGCGACATCATCGCCCAGGGCATCGTCGCCGCCGCCAGGGAAGTCGGCTTGGAACTCCCCCTCGTCGTCCGCCTCGAAGGCAATAACGTCGCCGCCGGCCTCGCCACCCTGAACTCCAGCGGCCTGAAAATCACCTCCGCCACCACCATGGCAGAAGGCGCGAAGAAAATCGTCGCCGAAGTCGCGGCGGCGGCGGCCTGATCAATCCTGGTGGGATGGCATCATGATCGGGGAAATCAGGCAGCGCATTTCTCAAGCCCTGTTTGAGTTTTCCCGGCACGCCATCGACCAAAGTATCGTCCGGCAGATTTCTTTGCAGTAGATACGGGAGGTCCTTTCCACGGCGGAGATCATCGAAAATTACCCTGATGACAAATATGGCCCAACCGTTCTGCTCCTGGGTTTCACCAACGCTGGCCGCCCTTTGCACATCCAGTTCAGCACTCCGGCCCGGCCCATTCTGAAAATTATCACCCTCTATCAGCCAAATCCCGCTCTCTGGATTGATTTCCGTTTCCGTAGAACTACTGATAACCCATGACCGAAACCTTCAAGGACGAACTGGTAACCTACACTCTCGAAGTGGAGGGCCGCCTCGTCATGATCGAAAATGTTCCGGCAAGGGTTTGTCAGGAAACTGGAGAGCAAATGTTTGCTCCCGATACCGTCGAGCATGTTTACAAGCTGGTATGGGGGCAGGCTGAACCCAAGCGTATCGTCCAAACTCCAGTCTACGAATACGCCTAAGCCGTCCATCCATCATCCCATCCCATTCATCTCCTTCTTCCCAACACATCTTTATGGCAATCCTGGTTAACGAAAACACACGCATTCTGGTTCAAGGTATCACCGGCGCCTTCGGGGCCAAACATGCCCAGTTGAGCTTGGATTACGGCACCAAATTAGTGGCCGGCGTCACTCCTGGCAAAGGCGGCCAGGTCTTTGAACACAATGGCCACAAAGTGCCGATTTTCGACACCGTCGAAGAAGCCGCCCGCGAGACCGGCGCGACCGTTTCCTGCATCTTCGTGCCGCCTGCTTTTGCCGGCGATGCCATTTTGGAAGGCGTCGGCGCAGGCTTGGACCTCGCCGTCTGTATCACCGAAGGCATCCCCGTCATGGACATGATGCGCGTCCGCGCCACCATGGAAGGCAGCAAAACCCGCCTCATCGGTCCGAACTGCCCCGGTATTGTCACCCCTGGCACCGGCAAAGATTCCCACGGCGGCTGCCGCATCGGCATTGCTCCCGGCTACATCCACAAGCGCGGCAGCATCGGCGTCGTTTCCCGCTCCGGCACCCTGACTTACGAAGCCGTCTGGCAGCTCACCTCCCGCGGCCTCGGCCAGAGCACCTGCGTCGGCATCGGAGGCGATCCCATCAACGGCACCACGCACCTCGACGTCATCAAAATGTTCAACGAAGACCCCGAGACCGAAGGCATCATCATGATCGGTGAAATCGGCGGCACCAACGAAGAGCAGGCCGCCGAGTGGGTCAAAGCCAACGTCAAAAAACCCATGGCCGGTTTCATCGCCGGAGCCACCGCTCCTCCCGGCCGCCGCATGGGCCACGCCGGAGCCATCGTCTCCGGCGGCAAAGGCACCGCGGCCGCCAAACAAGCCGCCATGGAAGACGCCGGCATCGAAATCGCCGCCACCCCCTCCGACATGGCCGACGCCCTGATCCGGGCCATGAAGCGGTAACCGCGCTTCCAGTTCCGGGTTATCCAGCTATCCCAAAGCCCGCCCGGCAGTTCGCCGGGCGGGCTTTGCTTTTCCCACCGGACTAATTTTCCGAGCGGGTAGGAATACAATCTATATGACTACGGTGCCGGGCTGAATTCCGGCACCTCCAGCTCAAGGCAGAAGGGAACCACGATCTCCTCCACTGGTTCATGGAGCGTAATGGTTGCCGTCTTCAGCCAGCGTCCAAGAACAGTCTGGTCAACTGGTTCATTGTTTTGCTGAAGAATGGCCATAAGTAAAAATGCTGCGGTGCCGAAAAACCACCACTCAAGCAGCCGGCTGCTATTGCAGTTCCTCCAGCAGGCGCTCCACCTCAGCGACGCCTGACAAGGGTGGACCCGCCGGTGGCAAGGCTGGCTCCTGGGCTGCGGCACGGCGGGCCAGCGCGGCAAAATCAGGGGCCGTTGCTCCGGATCCGCAGGTGAGGGCGGCCAGTTCCGACTCGATCCGCTGCAGGGCTTCATCAATGCGGGCCAGCACCGGCAAGGTATGATCCTGAATGCCTTCGCGGGGATCCAGCAGCGCTACCGCATCCCCTGCCAGACGCGCCCGGGCAGGATCAGAAAGCATCACGGCGGCCCCGGCCTGGAGGCCCGGCACGTCAGGGTCCAGCACGCTCCGCCCGCCGGCCGCGGCAGTGTGACGCGCCAGCAATAACTTCAAATGCAGCCAGGTGAACAGCTCCACGGCTGCGGCCGGCTCCCCTGCGCGGGGGGACCCGGAGAACCCCTGACAAGTCATCCGCAGGGCGTGGTGCCGCTGCTGGCCGGCAGGAGGCAGCTGGCTGTAAAGTTGCAGCCGGCGCTCCTCCACGGTGCGCCATGCCACGCGGCGGGCTGCCGCATCCACACCGCGCCGGTAACTGACCCGCCCGGCCGTCGCCGTGAGCCAGATCACTTCCCATGCCGCACCCGCCATCCAAAATCCGGGATGGTCCAACCCCGCGACCCCAAATCCCACCACGGCCACCGGATTCAGGGGAATCCGGCGCAGGAGAGGCAAGGGCACCCGCTGCCAAAACGCGGCTTTCAGATAGGACCATGCTGACATGTGAAAAAGGAAAATGACGGCGCGAAAACCTGCCGCGCTTGGGTATGATGGCTTGCACCGATTCCTCCCGGATGCGAGAGCGGGCTTCAGAAACCAACCCCCATGCCGGAGCCCGACCCAACCGCCCATCCCGCCCCCCGCTCCCTGCAAGGCCCGCTGCTTGCCGCTGTTTCGCGCTCCTTCTATCTCAGCCTGCGCTTTCTGCCCCGACCGGTGCGCGCCCCCCTTAGCCTCAGTTATTTGCTGGCCAGGGCCGCCGATACCATCGCCGATGTGGAAGCCTCCCCAGCCATTGCTCGGCTCAGCCTCCTGGCCGCCTTCCGTCACCAGGTGGAGGCCATTCCCGCTGGGCGGGATCCTGCTTTTTACGCCACCGTCTCCACCTTCGCCGCCGCCGTCGGGCATGCCGGCGAGCGCGAACTCCTGTTGCGCCTCCCCGAATGTTTTGCCCAATTGGATCAACTCACCTCCACCGCCCAGGCGAAAATCCGTGAGGTCCTAAGCCATATTCTCGACGGCATGACGCTGGATCTGCAACGTTTTCCTGACAACACCACGCTGCGCAGTCTGGCAGGCGATGAGGAACTGGACGCCTATACCTGGCTGGTTGCTGGCTGCGTTGGGGAGTTTTGGACCGCCATCTGCGCCTGCGAAATTCCTGGGATTTTTACCCGGCCTGAAGCGGAAATGACAGCATTTGGCGGCCAATATGGCAAAGGCCTTCAACTGATCAACATCCTCCGCGACCAACCGGGCGACGCCGCCATCGGCCGGTGTTATCTGCCCCGCCCTTCCCTGGAAGCGGCAGGGCTGACGGGTGACATCACCTGGCCCGCCAGCGATTGGACCCCATGGCATCACGTCCGTCAGGATCTGATCGACCGCGCACGCGGCCATCTGGCGGCAGGCTGGCGCTATGCGGCCTCGCAGCGTTCCATCCGCCTTCGCTTCGCCACCCTGATGCCTCTGCTCATTGGCGGGGCCACCCTGACACGTCTCCAGGCCCTGCCTCCCGATCAGGCCCCCCAGGCAATCAAAGTCACCCGCCACGAAGTCAAACGCCTGGCCTGCCGCGCCCTGTGGATGGCCCTCACCGGCCGCATCCGGCCAGATTGACTCCACTCCAAAACGACTCCACGCTCACCCCATGAACGAACCCGACTGGCAGGACTGGCGGGAAAACCTCGCCGAAACCATGCAGGCTTTTGCCACCACGCACATGCCCTTTGGCAAATACGGCCCCCAGCACTATCCACCCAAGGGACTCCCCCTCCACCAGCTGCCTGCGGAATATCTCATGTGGTTCAAGCAAAAGGGATTCCCCAAAGGCAAGCTGGGCCAGCTCCTCGAAGCCCTGTGCGAAATCCACTCCACTGGGGCGGAAGCCGTCCTGCTTCCTCTGCGCGCGCCGGGCTCCACCCCGCACCCTCTCCGCAAAGCCCGCCCCCGCAGCTTCGACTTCGGCAACGGAGACGGACACGGACACGGAAAGTAAACCTGACCGCCCAGTTAGCGTAAGGCCTCTTCTATGGAGTTAAGTCCACGAATGCTGAGGGAAAGTGGAAAAAGATTGAAGTTGGAACACCGATAGACAACGATTTGCCACGCGCCCTATTCTGAAGTAACTTCACCTATGACCGCGATCGCCGAACATCTGGACCGCCGACTGAAAGCGATGGCACCCGAGCGGGCCGCCACCGTCAGCAAACTTGTGCATGACCTCCTTGAAGTGGTGGACGCCTCCCCCGGACCTACGGCTTCAGCGGACCGGGAAGCAGCCATCGCTGCGCACCGGGAGCATTGGCAAAAAATGGATGTTATGCTTTCGGAAGTGGATTGGTCAGACTTTGAACGTCCCGATCAGGGAGTTTCCAAAATCAGGGAGGATTGGTGATGAGGTATCTATTTGACACCAATCTTTGGATTCAAATCCTGAAGCAGAAAGCACCGGAAGCCCGGCGAAGAGTTGGTTTGGACCCACCGGATTCCTTTGTGACCTGTTCCATCGTTCAAGCTGAACTCTGGCATGGTGCCTGTAAATACGACATTCCTGCCAAGCGTCGCCTTCAGGTGGATACAGCCTTGTCCCCCTATGAGTCCCTGCCTTTCGACGCGCGGGCAGCGGACTATTACGCCACCATCCGGCATGAGCTGGAGCTACCGGGTGAAATCATCGGTCCCAACGATCTGAAAATTGCCGCCATTTGTTTGGCTCATGCTCTTACTTTGGTGACCGGCAACATTAGTGAATTCACCAGAGTCGGCGGGCTGCGCGTTGAGGATTGGTCCACTCCATCCGTGTAAAGTCGAAAAACAGTCAGGAGGCGATGGCTCCCTCTTCAGCAAACCATGGAATTTGCCGTGGAAATACCCGTCTGCCGCCGGGAGCATGATGCCATTCCATGACCGATTCCCCTGAACCGCCCTCCACCCAGCGCGAGGTCTCCCCGCTTTGGCCATCCTTTTGGTCCGCCGTGCCGGAGGAGGACCGCGCCCCGATCCGGGATGTGCTGGCAGAGCTGTTGGGCCGCGGGGTGATCCTGGGCAATGAGGGGAGTGGAAAAGAACTGTTCCTGCTGATCCGCGATCACTATCAACTCCACGTCGCGGACTACCTCGCCCCCCTGGGGCTGGAATTGATCATTGATGATGAAGCCATGCTGCTGCAGGCAAGACCCCGCACGGAGACTTGTCAGCTCATGGGCCATTTTACGCGGGATGAAACCCTCGTCATCCTGACCCTTTGGCGCATCTGGGATGATGAACAGGCATCCCGCACCGCCGCCGCCGTGATCATTTCCGTGGATGAACTGTGGAATAAGTTGAAGCTCTTTTTCGAGCGGATCGAGCCCCCGGAGAAGACCCAGATTGATGCCGTCCTCACGAAATTGAAGCGCCACCGTCTGCTGCGCACCCACAAACCGGAGGGCATGACCCTGCCCGGGGAAATGCAGATCGAAATCCTGCCCAGCCTGGCGCGGGTGATTCCGTTTGACGATCTGGAAGCCTGGGTCCAGCGCGCCGCGCTCTGTCAACCTTTGCCGGGAGACCCAGTCAGCCCGGACCCCGGCGCATAAATAAAACTACGGATCATCCGTTTGATCCATGAAATCCGTGGTTTTCCATTCTTCCATGGTCACTGAACCCGCTCGATTTCCATCCGGTCGATGCTCCAGGCCGCCTGCGGATCACGCGGGAGGTCCTCCGGGTGCAGGCCCAGCCGCCGCCTCGGACCGTCCACCTTCCAGCGGATCATCCGCCCTCCTGCGACAGGGGCGTGATCATATGCAGCAAGAGCCAGCAGATCCAGGACTTCATCCATATCCGTCAGGGAAAACTCATTCGTCACCACCCGCTTGCCCCCGCTCCCCAGCAGGCGCTGCAACAGGCGCGCGGCCCGCAGAGGCGTTAGAGCCAGCCGTTGCTTTTCCTGCCATGACTCCAGCACCGCCGCCGCATCGGCCGCGCTGCCCCGGCCGCTGGTGAAGGTCAGGTCAGTCACGGCGCGCGGCTTCCGCTTCTTCCAAAGCGCCTCCGCTCCAAAGAAAAACTTCACCTCCGGACAGCGCGGTTGGAACTCCGGCGCGGCCTCCGCCAAATCCCGGAACCGCTGGCCGGCATGCTGCGCATTCATCGCCTCACAAAACGCCTTCACTGTCTCCGGCCGGCGTCCCCGCAGCTCCGTTTGATAGCGGTAACGCTGCTGCGACAGCCGGTTGAACGCCGCCATCCTCGCATCAATGGCCTCCGCCCGCTGACGCAGGCCCCCCAGCGCCCGCTCCAGCTTCAGCAAAGCCGCCGATGCCATCTGCCAGGCCTCCGTCTCCTCACAACGGTAGTAAGCCGCGAAGCCTTCAGCCAGCCGCTGCTTCACCAGCACATCATCCCGCGCATCCGCCACCCGTCCCCGCGCCGCCTGGATCGCCGGCAGCAGACCTCCCCGGCGCAGCGCATCATAACAAACCATATGCTGCCCCTGGCCGAACTCCCCGTAGAACACCTGCAGCGTCTCCGCTGGCGTCGCCGACTCCCGCTGCCGTTGCTCAAAAATGCTCACCAGCTTTTCCACGGAGTGCAGTTGCTCTATCGCATGCACCAGACGCTGATTCAAATCCGTCACCACGGAGCGCAGCGCATCGCCCGTATGAAGATCCGGATCCAGCACCCCATCCCGGCCCAGTGTTTCACACACACTGCGCAAGGCATCCGCAAAGGTCCGCAACTCCGCCGCATCGTCTTCCGCCAACTGCCGCAGGAGCCGCAGCAGGGGACGTAGCCCTGGCGAAATGACCGCCCACCGGTCCTGCAGGCCCAGCGTCTGCTCCTCCAGCCACCCCGAAGCCAGCATCCGGTTGAAAAACGCCCCCGCCTTTTGCCTAACGTCCCGCAGCGCCGCCCCCTCATCCTCACTTAAAACCACCCCCGGATGCTGCCCGATCACCTCCCGGATTACCGCCAGGGCTTCCGCATAGGGCAAGCGGCCTGCATCTCCCGCCTCATCCACCAGCCGGTCCGCACAATCCACATACACCGGCGCAGAAGGCCGCGTCAGCGGGCGGAAATACTCCTGCCCTACCAACTGAAAAACGCGGTGACTCAGCATCTTCAAAACCATGTCCCATTCATGCCCCGGCCTTCCCCTCCTGCAAGCCTGCCTTCACCCGCAGGCCAGAGAGCGTTTTGCGCAACGCCTCCTGCACCGCAGCGGTGGGAATCTCTTCCAGTGAGGCGAGAGTCTGCACCGTCAGGGCGGACCACTCCCACCGGCTCAGGGCCACCTCCGCCAATGCCTCCTTCAAATCAGCCGGCTCCCCCGCTCCCGCCGCCACCGCCAGCCCCTGGGACAGCGCCAGCGCTGCGGCTTCCAGCGCGGCACGCGATTCCCTGGCGAAATCTGAGGCCTGCAACACCCCCGCCAGCCGCAGATGATGCTCTGCCTTTCCGGTCAGCTCCCGGATCCGCTCCACGGCCCCGGCGGCCAGCCCCGGCGGCGGAGCCTCCCCGGCCTGCTCCTCCGGATACAGTTCCCTCACCCCATCGGTTTGAAATTGGATCAAACCCGCCGCCGCGAGGCGCTGCAGCGTTTCATAGGCCGCACGGTCCATCACCTCAATCACCCGGCGCTCCCCCGCATCCTCGATCACCTGCCGCAGCCGGTCCCGCGCCGCCGCCGGATCACGCTCCACCACCATCAGGCACACCGGCACCCTGTCAGGGCCCGGCCGCCTTTCCTCACATTTCCACAGCAGCGGCCCCAGCGCCAATGCGGCGGATTGGGCCAAGGCAAGGGAAGGATCCGCCGGGGTGCGCGGCACCTCCACTGGTTTCCCCTGTCCCATCTGCTCCGGAGCGAGAATCTGCTCCAACCGCTTGAAAAAGGAATCCCGTGCCCCGCGCAGATCCATCGTATCCAGCCCGCCATCATCCAGCACGCCCTGCGCCAGCGCCATCTTGCCTGCCAGAGTCGCCAGCATCCGGTGTTCTATGGTATGTTCCGCAATCAGATTGATCACTGTCACCGCCCTCGTCTGGTGCTTTCGCCAGGCCCGCGCGATGCGTTGCTCCAGTTTGGCAGGATTCCACGGCAGGTCGCAATTGATCACCACACTGGCATTCTGCAGATTCAGCCCGGTGGCTCCGGCATCCGTGCTCAGGAACACCCGGCAATCCGCATCCTGCTTGAAGGCATTGATCTCCAGGCGCCGCTTCTGCTGCGGCACACTGCCGGTGTGCCAGGCAAAGCCCGCGCCCAGCTCCCGGCACAGATCCCTCACCAAATCCAGCATCCGCTCCCATTCGGAAAAAATGATCACCTTCACCCCCTCATTCCCCAGCGCCTCCTCCAGGATGCCGCGCAACTCATCAATCTTGGGCGACTCCCGGTCCTCCTGGTCCAAAATGTAATTGGTATCACAAATCATCCGCATCATCGCCAGCTCCCGCAGCAGGCGCTGTGACTCTTCCGGCCTCAACGGACGCCGCTTGGCGATTTGCGCCAGTTTCGCGACTTTTTCCTCATGCTCCGCGTAATTGGCGCGCTGGTTGGCGGTCAAAGTCACATAGTGATTCCGGTCCGTGCGGTCCGGCAGTTCCGTCTCCACCTGAGCCTTCCGCCGCCGCAGCATCAGCGGCCCGATGCGTGCATGCAGTTCCTGCAGATTTTTATAACCCTTCGGCCGCCCCTTCTCGTCCAGGTCGTAAAATTCCCGGTTAAAACGGAAGAGCGACCCCAGCACCCTGGCATCCAGAAAATCCACCAGGGAATACAACTCATCGATCCGGTTTTCGATCGGCGTGCCCGTCAGCACAAAGGCATAGCGGCTTTCCAGCCGTTTGATCGCCTGAGCCGTCTTCGTGCTCCAGTTCTTGATCCGCTGGGCCTCATCCAGCACCACCACATCCGGGGCCAGCCGGCTGTTCACGTCCAGCGTGTCCGCCACCATCTGCTCGTAATTCACGATGGTGAAGAACGGGGCCTCCTGCGTATAACAGGCCAGCCGCTGCGCCCGCCCGCCAAAGACCATCCGGCACGGCAGCAGGGTAAATTTCCCGATCTGCTCCTCCCATTCCGCTTTCAGCGAGGCCGGCGTCACCACCAGCACCCGCCGCGCCTTGCCCAAGCGGTGCAGCAGCGCACAGGCCGCGATGGCTTGGATGGTCTTGCCGAGACCCATCTCATCGGCCAGCAGGGCGCGCTCCTTGAAAGCCAGGTGCAGCATTCCCTCGCGTTGATAGGGAAACAACGGCACCAGGGTCTCCTGCGGCGGCCACTCCCCGCGGTGCACCTTCTGTTCATACTCATGCCGCAGCCTCAGCCGCTCCGCTGCCGCTTCCCGGGCCTCCAGCCACACCGTTACCTCCTGTGCGATCCTCAGGTGGGGAAAATCCGCCGACTGCAATCTCGTCAGGGCCGCCATCGCCTCCTCCGGCGGCACCCGGCTCAGCAGCGTGCCATCATGCACATCAAACATCCCCCGCACCGCCTTGGGCAGGGACTCCAAGCCCCGCCATACCTTCAATCCATACTGAGGATCCGACACCACCTCGATCCGCGGCGATCCCGATTCCAAGGCCTTTGCCCAGCCTGTCTTCCCCGCCTTTTTCGCCGCATAAATCAGCACCGCCTCCACATGCTTGCACGTCCCCAGCCCATTTTTCCGGAAGTCGGCACAGGTGCAGGAAAACATCCGCGTTTTCACATCACGCACCTCCACCTGATAGATCATTCCACTATCTGATTTCACCGAGAAATTGGAAAACACGCCGTGCGCGGCCTCCAGATTCCGGATGCCCATTGGTTCCTCCATCGCCCGCAACTGGCGCCGGAAGATTTCCTGCGCATCCGTGGTCCGCCAATCCTGCGCCGCCGGCAGCGCCTCTTCAGGTTTAACCATCTTGCGGGCAGGTCTTTTTTGAGGAGTCGCGGCAGGCATAGCAGAACAGCGGTGATCGGTGGAATCAGGCAAATCGCCCGATCTTCCGTTACCTCCCCGCCGCACTTCCGCAACGCCCATCTCGCTCTCCACCATGCCACGCCATTCCAGCCCGGAAAACTGGATCTGTCACCTGCCGTAATTTATATTAAATGCAGCCATGAATGTGCGCCGGCAGCACGGGACGCCGCAATGCGGCTGGAGGTTCGGTATCCGGAATTTCTTTTTGGACCTGCCAGAAAGTGCTTTGGCGGCGGCTCCGATGTGGCCAAAGCAAAAATGGTGCGCGATACAAGGTTCGAACTTGTGACCCCCTCCGTGTCAGGGAGGTGCTCTACCACTGAGCTAACCGCGCTTGGTTTAAGCCCGCATAGGCTGCGGGTATGTATTCTAGGGGAAGCTGATTCAGGCGCAACCGGTTTTCCACTGGAGATGAAATTTTTCCTCTTTTTCTCAGCGCATTGATGCTGGCAGGATGCTATTATCCGATTTTTTGGTGGGCCTGGCCGCACTGGATTTCACTTCTTTGATGGGAAATTCGGAGGCACCCCAGCCTTCGGTGAGGCGGCTGACCAGTTCTTCGGCCATTTTCCGGGAAACATCGTCGATGGCCTGGCGTTCGCTGAGTTGGAAGTTGGGGTCGAGGAACACGGAAGTGCTGCCGCTGACAGTGCCACGGGAGAGGACGTTGCCGGAGCCGGGAGCTTCCACGGTGAAATCCACATAAAGCAGCAGTTCCAGCTCCCGGGTGCGCAGGTTGTTATTACGGGCGCTGCGGAGTTGGCGGCGGGTAAACTCGCGGATGGTGCCGCGAAGGACAGCGTCAGCGTCCTGCGCGTCCTTGATTTGGTAGGTGCCATCAATCTGGAATTGGCGGACGACGTTGTTGGTGATCAGAACGGCGGAGCGGGGCTCAAGGGTGAGGTTTTTAAAGGTGGGGACCGCTAGGGATTGGATGTGCTCCATGTGCCCCGGCTTGTCGGACCCGGCGTGGTAGCCGGCGCAGCTGGTGAGAATGAGAACAGCAGCGCCCGAGGTGAGACGGGCGAAACAGGGCAGCAGAGAGGACAGTTGCATGGGTTGGGAAAAAAAGACCGGAATCGGAAAAGGAGTGCGGTGGACGCTCAGTTGGCGGGTTTGGCCGGCTCGTCAGGGGCCGGCACCACGGGTTCCGAGGGAGCAGGGATGGTGGGCTCAGAGGGTGGGGCCAGCGTAGGCATCCCGGGCTGCGGGAGGGCTGGCTCAAGGGAAGTGCCAGGCGCGGGCAGGGTGTCGCCCGGCACGAGGTCGCCTGGCCCAGGGGCGGCTGGGACCGGGGTGGAATCCCCGGGATTGAGGAGGGAATCGTCCGGCTTCAGGAGCCGTTCACTGCCGGTGGGAAGATCAGGTTCTTCCAAGGGGGTGATATTGATTTGATCACTGCCGCTGTCGCGCATTTTGGGCTTCCGGATGGTGCTCGCAAGGCGGACGGGCGGGGCTGGCGGACCGAAGTATCCAGGCTTGCCTTTGACATCCACGGCGGCTGGCACGGCGAGATCCCTCGCGGTGACGGCGACGGCAGGCACCGATCCAACGAGCTTGCTGTCTTTGGCCGTCATGTCGTTGATACGCTCCCGCGCTTCAGAGAAGTGTGGGCTGCCCGGGGCGCGGAGGACGTCGCTGTAATACACGAGGGCGGCGCGGTAATTCCCCTGCTTTTCGTAAAATTTCCCGGTCTTCCAGGCGTTCTCGGCGGTGATTTCATCCACCTTGGCGCGGGTCTCGCTAAGAGCAGAGGTGCTCATGTCAGGAAAGAGACCGGACGCCTGGTCGGCGGCGGCCCGGGCGCGCTCGATATTGGAAGCATCGCGGCTGCCATCCTCAAATTTACCAACGAGTTTTTTACCGACAATGGTCTGGGCATCGGCCGCGAGGGGACTGGCGGGGTAGTCTTCGACGACTTTTTTGTAGGCGGCGATTGCGAGGTCGGTTTCAGCCTCCTCCTCGTGAATTTTGGCGATTTCGAACTGCGCTTCTGCTGCCCGGCGACCGCGGGGGGCGTTGGCGATGACTTTCTGGAACATGTCAATCTGTTCCGAGCGGTCCAGTTTTTTGGGAATGCCCATGAAGGAGCCGAGCTTTTCTGTGCGGGCCTGGGTGGCGATGGCGATTTGGCGGTCGATGGATTCGCTGAATTGGGGGCTTTGTTTGTAGGTATCGACGAGTTCCTGGTAGTTTTCGAAGGCTTTGCTGAATTTCCCTTCCCGCTCGTAGGTGGAGGCAAGCCGGAACATGGCCATGGGAGCAAAGCTGGTCAGCGGATAGCGGTCGACCACGCGCTTGTAGCCGGAGGAGGCGGCCCCACTTTTTCCAGCGGCTTCCGCGTCCTGGGCTTGGCGGAGGAGGTCCCCGGCTTCGATTTCGGCAACGCGCAGTTCCGGGGCGGCGGGGGCGGCAGTGGGTTCCTTCTTTTTGAAGGGGTTAGGAAAGGCAGAGGCCTCTACCGCAGTGGCAACGATGACGGCGGAGGTGAGACAGCAGAGGAGAAGACGGGTGGGAGCGCGATTCATGGGCCGGAAAAGATGCGGGGTGGAAAATGGGTGGAGGGAGCACCGCAGCCCCTCCCCGACATTGTATTCCGTGCCAGATGAGAGTGAGGAATGCAACTTGGAAACAGGCTGTTTTTCATTCCTTTTTACGGGCCTGACCGGGTTGGAACCCGGGGCGGGGGGACGAAACTTTTGGCGGAATACTATTTGAGAAATTATGATAAGTGTGTGAAAACAGCTAAAATTCTGCTCTGACATTGAAAATAAATTGACCTTAGATGATGACTGTGGTTAATAATCTTAAAATTTTGGATTCACTGAAATTTTCACATTCCAAACCATGTCTCATACCGCATTCAGCTACCCGCTCGCCCACCCCGTCAAGGGCCCATCCGGGTGGATGCTGGTGGGTTGCCGAAGCAGGACTGAATAAGTTTGCCATGATTTCCTATATTTCCAGAATTCAATTTGCCAAACGATGCCGCTGGCGGGTTCCGGCGTGGATGCTGTGCTATACGGGTCATCTTTGGCAGCCTCTGCGGGGCAGTCTGCGTTGGGCTCACCTGGCGCATTTGCCGGCGGGATCAGGCGTGTGGGGAGACTTGTCGGGCGCGGCAACAGGTCGTGGGGCAGGCAGTCTGCGGGTGTCTTCCTTCGGATCAACGGAGGATCCATGCGTTCAGGATACGTCTTATCACACCCCGGTGCTGGAAAAGGAAGTGGTGGAGGCTTTGGCTCCTGCCGAGGGGAAATTGCTGCTGGATGGGACGCTGGGAGGAGGCGGCCACACGCGCCGGCTGCTCGAAAATGGGGCTTGGGTCCTGGCCATGGATCAGGATCCGGAGGCGATCGAATGGGCCACGCGCCGGCTGGAGGGGATGGAGGATCAGATGATCGCCCTGAGGGCGAATTTTGCATCGTTTCCGGACATTTTGCGTGAGGCAGGCCTGGGGCCGGTGTTGGATGGTATTTTGCTGGATCTGGGGGTGAGCAGCCATCAGTTGGACCAGGCAGAACGCGGCTTCAGTTTTATGCGGGATGGTCCTCTGGATATGCGGATGGATCCGGACGGGCTCCTCTCAGCGGCAGCGGTGGTGAATCAATGGACGGAAGAGGAGTTGGCCCGGATTTTTTATGAATATGGTGGAGAAAAGGCCTCGCGGCGGGTCGCCAAGGTCATCGTGAAACGCCGGGAGGAAAGGCCGTTTGAAACCACGGCTGATCTGGCGGCGGTGGTGGGCACCGTCATTCCAAAGCGGGGTCCGGCCTCTCCTGCGACCCGGGTGTTCCAAGGCCTGCGGATCGCCGTGAACGATGAAATGGGGGCTCTGGAAGCGGCCCTCGCCTCCGCCCATCATTGGCTGAAGCCCGGTGGCCGGCTCGCGGTCATTACCTTTCATTCCCTTGAGGACCGGATTGTGAAACAACACTTCCGCCGCCACAGCGGCGCGGAGATCGACCGCCCGGAGTGGCCCGCTCCCCGGCCCAATCCAGACTATCATTACCGCCTGATTACCCGCAAGGGGATCACCGCCAGTCCCGAAGAAATCAAACGCAACCCCCGCTCCCGCAGCGCCACCCTCCGGGTAGTGGAACGCCTCGGATAGGCTGCACCAGTCCTGTTCAGTATTTTTAAAACCAGAAGCATTTTTTTAAAATTTTTCTACCATGCCCGCCCCTGCCAAACGCCGACCCCGCCGTCCCGCCCAGGACTCCCTGCGCCCGGGCTGGATGGTCAACTTCATCATGTTTGCCACGCTCATGGCCGCCATTGGAGCTTGCTACGTCTGGCTGGGCTCCCGGAAAAAGGACCGGGCGGACCAGATCCTGAACCTGCACCGCGAAATCACGCTCCTCGAACAGCAAATCAAGGAAAAGGACCTGTTGATCCACCGGCGGCTGGCCCCGGAGGAACTGCGGATCAAAACAGAACATGCCAAACTGGGTTTGAAACCGATCGAGATCGGAATCAAAGGCCGCCTCATCCGCCTGCCGGAGCCGGAAGCCGGGGCATCCCCCACGCCCGGCGGTCCGGTCGTCGCTGACCATCCAACACCATGAGCCACCTTCCTCTCCATACCCGGGCAGAACCTGCGGACCGCTGCCTGCAATGGCGGGCCGGTCTGTGTTGTTTTGGGGTGGTCGCAGCCTTCAGTCTGCTGTCCTGGCGGCTCATCCACCTGCAATACGAGAAGCACAGCTATTACAAAACCGTCCTTGAGGAAGCCCACCACCGCACGCAGGAGCTGAATGCCTCGCGTGGAGACATTCTGGATACCCGGGGGCGTGTCCTCGCCTGTGACGAACCCGTCCAGCAGGTCGCCTTCGAATTGGATTTCCTGAAGGTTGGGAAGAACCTCGCCAAGGCGCTGGCAAAAATCGAGAATATGGAGGCCAGTGATCTCCATCACATTTTCAGCCTGCAGGACCTGCAGGACCGGTATTTGGGGCACCTCGGGCGTCAGGCTGCTCCGCTCCTGGACATGAAGGAGGACGAGTTTCACGAAAAAATCCGTTCGCGCCTTGCCACCCGCACCACCGGTCAGGTCATTTTGAGCAAGGACCTCAGCATCAGCGCGGCCTTGAAACTGCGCGAAACGCTCGCGGCCCTGGAATTGGGAACTTACAAGGAAACCCGGAGCCGGGGCACCCAGGGTGCCCTGATCTTTCAAAACGGCTTTGCCCGCCGGTATCCGGCAGATCTCCCTCTGAAGCACATCGTGGGCTTTTTCGGCGAAACCAAACCCGCGCCAGGCAAGGAACCCAAGCCCGCCCGGGGCGTGGCCGGCATCGAACGCTATCTGGATAAGGATCTGACAGGAACCCCCGGCCGGCGCGAGTTGGAAGTTGATGGCTGGAACAATGAAATCCCGGCTTACCGCGGCAAAATCACCCCTCCCATCAATGGAAGGGGCGTGCGTCTCAGCCTGGATCTGGGACTCCAGAGCGTGGTGGAGCAGGCGCTGGATGAGACCGGGAATGTGGCAAATGAAGTCTATTTGGATGAACTGAAAGCCGAGCGGGTCATCGTGGTGCTCTTCGATCCTGCCACCATGGGGGTGCGGGCGATTGGCTGCCGCGATACCAAACATGGCCCGGACCAGCCCCTGTTGATAAATCCCGCCACCGAAGTGCTTTACGAACCAGGCTCCACCCTGAAAATCGTAACCGTCTCCGGGGCGATTTCCTCCGGCAGGGTGAATGGACAGACCCGGATCGATCTTGGGACCGGTGGCGTTTACGATGACGGCGAGGTGGCCCGAATCCACGATGAACACCAGGCGAATTCCCTGACCGTGGAGGACGTCCTCGTCCATTCCTCCAACATCGGAGCCTACAAGCTGGCCAGGATTCTGGGCACCCACCGCTTTGAGGAATTGATCCGTGGCTTCGGTTTCTGCCGCACCACGGGTTTCGAAACCCCGGTGGAAAGCCGGGGCCGCTTTGATGGACAAATGAGCATGCAAACCCTCTCCCGGGTCTCCTTCGGCATGGCCATCCAGGTCACGGCGGCACAAATGTGTGGTGCCCTGGGTGCCATCATCAATGACGGCATGCTGCAGCCGCTGCATCTCGCCGAAACCTGGGTGGATGTAAATGGCCAGGCGGTCGAAGGCCTGCCGCGCCAGCCCGCCCGCCGTGTCATCAGTCAGGCTGCGGCGAGGACGGTGCGCCATGCCATGCTCCAGGTGGTGGAAAAAGGCACCGGCCTGCCCGGCCGCAGTGGTCTATTTGAAATTGCCGGCAAAACCGGCACCGCCCGCAAGGCGGTCCCGGTCACCAAGGACGGCAAACGTGTGATGAGTTATGATACCGGCGAACTGGTTTGTTCCTTCATCGGCTTCCTCCCCGCAGACAAACCCAAGCTGGGCGGCATCGTGATTATCGATAATCCCCGCAGCACCAAGCTGGCCAGGTATGGCGGCAAAATGGCGGCCCCGCTCTTCCGCCGCATCGCGGAGCGGGCCATGGCCTACTATCAGGTGCCAGCCCAGTTTTCCCCGGAGGTCAAACTCCTGCCCCAGGCCGCCAGTTCCACTCCCGTGAAGGCAAATCCCGGCCTTTTTACGCGTTAGGATACCTTTTTGATGAAACTCCCCCAAATCCTCGATCACCTTTCCCGCGTCCGCACCTTTGGGCCGCTGGATCTGGAGATCACTGCGCTCACGGCCGACTCCCGTGAGGCAGGTCCCGGTTCCCTCTTCGCCGCGCTGCGGGGGGAAACCTCGGACGGGCATCACTTTATCCCCCAGGCTATAGCCAACGGAGCCACCGCCATCATGGCCGAGACGGATGTGCCGGTCGATTTCCGGGGCACCTGGCTTACCGTCAAGGACTCGAAGGCCGCCCTTGCAGAAGCCGCAGATATCTACTTCCGCAAGCCTTCCGACCGCCTGCTCACGGTGGGCGTGACCGGCACCAATGGCAAGACCACCACTGGGTTTCTCCTGCAGCATCTCATGGAATCTGCCAGAGGCCATTGTGGCCTGATCGGCACCGTCAAATACGTCACGGGCGAAGGTCTCACCGAACCCGCCTCCCACACCACTCCTGACAGTATCACCCTGCAGAGGCTGCTCCGCACCATGACCGAAAATGGCTGCGTAGGAGCCGCCCTTGAAGTCAGCTCCCACGCGCTCATCCAGCAGCGCACCCATGGCATCCGCTTCGATGCCGCCATCTTCACCAATCTCACCCAGGACCACCTCGACTATCATAAAACGATGGAGGCCTACTACGATGCCAAGGCCTTGTTCGCGGCGCATCTGGTGGAGCAGGGTGGCTCAAAAAAACCGGCGCTGATCCTCAATACCGATGACGCCGCCGGCCGCCGCATGGCCCGCGAATACGAAGGCAAACTCCGCTTGGTGACCTACGGTATGAACGTGCATGCGGACTTCCGCGCCACCCAGATGTCCGCGACAATGAAGGGCACCACCTTCACCCTGGAAGCCCGGGGCCGCAGCTTCCTTGTCAGAATGCCGCTGATCGGCCGCTTCAATGTCTACAATGCCATGGGAGCTCTGGCCGCTGTCTGGTCGATGGATCTGAATCTGCGGCAGGCCGTGAAAGCCCTCGAGGATGCCCCGCAAATTCCTGGCCGCATGGAAGCAGTGGCAGAGAACAAGCCCTTCAAGGTTTTCATCGACTACGCCCACACCCCGGATGCCCTGGAAAATGCCCTGCGCACCCTGCGCGATCTTGGGCCCCGCCGCATCATCACCGTCTTCGGCTGCGGGGGCGACCGGGACCGCACCAAGCGGCCCCGCATGGGAGCTGCCGCCGAAGCGGGCGGCCACTATAGCATTTTGACCAGTGACAACCCCCGCAGTGAGGATCCCGGGGCGATCCTGGCGGAAATTGCTGCCGGCATGCGTGGGGAAAATCACGAGATGATCCCGGACCGCCGGGCCGCAATAGAACGGGCCATCTCCATCGCCGGCGGCGGCGACATCGTGCTCATTGCCGGCAAGGGACATGAAACCGGGCAAACTGCGGGTGGCGTGGTGACTCCCTTTGATGACTTGCAGGTCGCCCGCCACTTCCTGCGCAACTGGACCTTGCCTGAACGCTCATGACACCGCAAACCCTCGCTACTTTTGCCCGATGGAGCGGTGCCCGGCTGTGGTCAGGCGACCCGCACGCCATGGCAGCGGGCGTTTGCACGGACACCCGCCACATCGTGCCGGGCTGTCTTTTTGTGGCGCTGAAGGGCGCCAATTTTGATGCCCATGACTTTGCGGCCCGAGCCCTTGCTGACGGAGCTGCCGCCGTGCTGGTCAGCCATGAAGTCACTGTCCCGGCCGGATCCGGCGTGCTGCTGGTGGAGGATACCCTGGCTGCCCTGCAATCGCTCGCCGCCACCTGGCGCCGGGAATGGGATGGTCTCGTCATCGGTCTCAGTGGCAGCAATGGCAAGACTTCCACCAAGGACATGATCCGTGCGGTGCTGTCCCGCCGCTTCAGGGTATGCAGCACCCTGGGGAATTTGAATAACCATATTGGCCTGCCTCTGACGGTTCTTTCGGCGGAGGTATCCGATACCCACGGAGTTTTCGAAATGGGGATGAATCATCCTGGCGAAATCGCCCCATTGGCTGCCATTGCAGGCCCCGATGTTGCAGTCATAACAAATGTCGGCACCGCCCACATCGAATTCATGGGAACCCGCGAAGCCATCGCCCTGGAAAAAGGCATGCTGGCCGAAGCGGTGCATCCGGATGGAATTGTTATTCTGAATGCCAACGATCCTTACACCCCGGGCATCGCCGCCCGGTGCCAGGCCCAGGTCATCACGGCCGGCAAGGACGTGGGCGATGTCAGGGTCTCTGACATCCGCACCTCCGGCTCCGGCTGCACGTTTTTCCTGCACCTTCCTGACCACTCCACCAGCCAGGTGCAGCTCCCCGTGCCGGGCCGCCACATGGCGGGCAATGCGGCGCTCGCCGCCGCCGTGGGTTTCCATTTTGGCCTGCGGGCCGAAGAAATCGTGGACGGCCTGGAAAGTGTCGCTCTTACCCATGGCCGGATCCAGATCCGTGAGGTGGATGGACTGCTGTTCATCGACGATTCCTACAACGCCAATCCTGACTCCATGCGGGCCGCGCTGGATACCCTGCACAGCTTCACCTGCACCGGCCGCCGCATTGCGGTGCTGGGCCGCATGGGGGAACTGGGCACCACCGCTGAAGCGGAACACCGGGCCCTCGGCGCTGCGGTCTTCGAAAGTGGGGTCGATGAGCTGTGTGTCGTCGGCTCCGGAGATCCGGAGCGGATTGGCATGGGATATCTCGAAGCCGGCGGAAAAACCGAACGTTATCACGCTTTTGCAGACCACGCCAGCTGCGCGGCCTGGCTCCGGACCAGTGCCGGAGCCACCGATATCATCCTCGTCAAAGGCAGCAGGTCTGCGGCCATGGAACGCGTTATAGAACCTCTCCCTGCCTGAATCATGCTTTACTGGATTTTCCAACATTTTGAAGGTGGCCATGGCCTGATGGCCAAGCTGACCAACGTGCTCCAATATCAGACCTTCCGCTCCATTGCGGCTCTGGTGATTGCCTTTGTGCTCAGTGTGCTGTTTGGGGACCGCGTCATCCGCAAGCTTATTTCCCTGAAGATGGGCCAACCCATCCGCACCAGGGAAGAGGTCAACCGGCTCTTCGAATTGCAGGGGCACAAGGCCGGCACGCCCACCATGGGAGGCTTGCTCATCATTGCCACCCTGCTCACTGCCGCTCTCATCGGCTGCCGCCTCGACAATCCATTCCTTTGGATCTGCATTTTTGTCACCCTTGGGCTGGGAGCCCTGGGTTTTGTGGATGACTGGCTGAAGGTGAGCAAGAAAAACTCCAAAGGCGTCAGCAGCAAAGGCAAGCTGGCCGTGCAGTGGGCGGTTGGGCTGACGGCCGGCTGTGTCCTCTACATGCTGCCCGGACAGGCTGACTATTTTGCCCATCTCCAGCTCCCCTTTGTGAAGAAGGAAATCTTCGAAGTCGCCAACATGGGTTGGTTTACCGTCATCTTTTTTGCGGTCGTGATTGTCGGTTGTTCCAATGCCGTCAATCTCACGGACGGTCTGGATGGCCTGGCCGCCGGATGCACCGTCAGCACCGCTTTGGCTTACGGGATTTTTTGCTATGTCACCGGAAACTACAAGGTCGCCTCCTATCTGAATATCGAGCACAATCACTACGTGGGGGAATTGATGGGGCTTTGTTTTGCGCTGATCGGAGCCTCCGTCGGCTTCCTCTGGTTCAATTGTTTTCCAGCGAAAGTCTTCATGGGAGACACCGGCAGTATGGCCATCGGAGGCTGCCTCGCTGCCGTCGCCATCTGCTGCAAACAGGAGGTGGTGCTGCTCCTCGCCGGTGGGGTCTTCGTTTTGGAAGCCCTCTCCGTGATGCTTCAGGTCAGTTGGTTTAAAATCAGCCGGAAGCTCTACGGCACCCCGCGGCGCCTGTTCCAGATGACCCCGATCCACCACCACTTCGAGCTGAAGGGCTGGAAGGAAAGTCAGGTTATCGTCCGCTTTTGGATCCTCAGCCTGCTCTGCGCCATGATCGCCCTGGGCACTCTTAAACTCCGTTAGTTCATGATCCCTGCTTCCACCAAATACGCCGGTCAAACCCACGCCATCCTCGGTGTGGGCACCAGCGGCATGGCGGCAGCAAGGCTCGCGCAGCACCTCGGGGCGGAGGTGGTCCTGTTGGATGATGGCGATCCCGGGAAGACCGCCGCCGCCTCGGCCCAGGCCCGCGCGGAAGGCTTCACCGTGCACACTGGAGCGGATGCCCTGACTTGCTCCACGGCTTTTTCCCTGGCCATCCTCAGCCCTGGCATCGACCCCTCGTGGCCGCTCGCCCGCAGCGTGATGGACCGGGGTATTCCCTGTGTCAGTGAGATCGAATTCGCCAGCCAGCAAACCACTGTGCCCATCATCGCCATCACCGGCACCAACGGGAAAACCACCACCACCGGCCTCATCGCGCACCTGATCACCGCTTCTGGAAAACGCACCGTTCCTTGCGGCAACTACGGCACCGCTCTCTCCGAAGTCGTGCTCGCAGGGGAACCTCTGGATGTGCTGACCGTTGAAGTCAGCTCCTTTCAACTGGAGCTGATCCAGCACTTTCACCCCGCTGTGGCAGTGTGGATGAATTTCGCTCCTGACCACTTGGACCGTCATCCGTCCCTGGAAGCCTACCGCGACGCGAAACTCCGGATATTTGAAAACCAAACGCCGTCAGACCGCGCGGTGATCAACGGCGATGAGACTTATCCCCCCCTGAGCGCCCGCCCTGTCACTTTCAGTGCCTGGCGGGAGGATACCCAGTGGACCTTCCGCGATGGCACCATCCATCATAGAGGCCAGCCCGTGCTGGCTCTGGCAGACACCCGCCTGCGCGGCCGGCATAATGCTGAAAACATCATGGCCGCGCTCGCTGCGGTCACCGCCTCCGGTCTGCCGCTTGAGGAGGTCGCCTCCTACGTCGCCAGTTTTACCCCTCCGCGCCACCGCTGCGAAATCGTAGCTACCATCCAAGGCCGGGAATTCCTGAATGATTCCAAGGCCACCAACATTCATGCCATGGAAAGCGCCCTGCGGGGCCAGGACCAGCCGGTGGTGCTCATCGCGGGCGGCAAGGAAAAGGGACTCGACTACGCGCCCATCCTGCCGCTCATCCAGGAGAAGACTACCCAGGTTTTCACCATCGGTGAGATCGGCCCAGCCCTCGCCCGCACCTGGCCAGGGGCGATCGCCTGCCCGGATCTCGAATCCGCCGTGCAGCAGGCCTATGCCGCTGCCGCTCCAGGGCAATCCATTCTCTTCGCTCCCGGCACCTCGTCCTTCGACATGTTCAGCGGCTATGGCCACCGGGGGGATGTCTTCTGCGCCCTCGTCCACCATCTTACTATCCAATCATGAAAACACCGAAATCCTCTCCAGGTTCTTCCCCACTCCGAATCGTCCGCCGGCTCCAGGCCATGATCCAGTCCGGCAAAAACTCCCAGCGGCTTTCCGCCAACGTCACGGGCGAGGAGGATTGGGAAGTGGATGAGCCCCAGATCCGCATGTCGCGTGCCTTTGCCGTCATGCTGGTGCTGCATCTCGTGGCGGTCGGCGGACTCTTTGCATTCCACATGTTCGGCAAGGACGACCGGGACAGTGAGGGAACCGCTACCCGCATGGCCCATGAGTCCAGCCCACCGCCGCCTGCAGCTGGGAGTATCGCCGCCACACCGAAAGGGGAATCGCCATCGGAACCCGGCCTTCACGTTTTTAAAGCTGGCGAGACAAAAATGCTGGTCGCGGCCAAATTCGGCGTCGCCGTGCGTGCACTGGAAGACGCCAATCCTAACAGCGGGTTTTCACCCGGGGATTCCCTGACCATTCCCCACCCTCCCCGCCTCGTGGGGGCTCTCGCGGAAAACAGCGCCCCTGCCAATCCTCCGCTCGCGATCATCGCCGCCACGCCTTCCGATGATGTCGGGCACCGCGAATTCACCCTGAAAAAAGGAGGGGAAGATCCCTATGCCCCCGTGACCGCCGCAGAGCTGCCTGATGCCTCCCATGAAGAGGCTCCCCGGGCCAAATTCGTAAAAGCAGAACCGGAGGAAGCCGCCGCCGATGAGGAAATAGAAGAGGCTCCTGCGGCAGCAGCAAAAGTCAGGAAGCCCCAGCCTCCAGCCGTGGCTCCGGTTCCAGCCAAGCCAAAACCTACCACCGGCAGCCGCACCCATGTCATTCAGAAAGGCGATACCGTCTACAATGTGGCGAAACGTTACGGCCTTTCCCCCGCGGAAATCATGCGGGCCAATGGCCTGAGCGATGCCTCCCGGATTCAAATGGGGCAGGTGCTGAAAATCACCGTCAAACGCTAGAACGGCCTCTGTCCTGGATGGGAATTTCCTCTAATAACATATGAGCCGCAGCAGTGCCTACCTCCTGGTGATCAGCTTCCTGCTTCTCACCGCGCTGGGGTTTGTCATGCTCCTCAGCACCGCCCCCTACAGCCAGGAAGGGCAGGTGGATGGCATGAATGGCGTCCGCCGCCAGGGGGTCTGGCTGCTCCTCGGGCTCATTGCCGCCGGGGTGCTGTCGGTCACGGACTATCATAATCTCCGGCGCTGGGCGGGGCCGCTTTTCGGGGTGGCGGTGGTGCTGCTGGTGCTTTGTTTTGTGCCGGGAGTGGGCGTCAATATGGGCGGTTCCAGCCGGTGGATCGGACTGCAGAGCCTTGGCTTCAAAAGCATCAGGGGACAACCCTCCGAGCTGGCCAGGATCATCATCATCATTTCCCTCGCCGCCTGGTGCGCGAAATTCCGCAGCCAGCGGAAGGAATTCCTGCGCGGCTTTGTCTATCCCATCCTCATGGTCGCCCTGCCCACGGGGCTCATTGCGGCGGAAGTCGATCTGGGCACGGCCAGCCTGGTCTTTTTGGCCTGCACCGGTATGCTGTTCATCGCCGGAGCCCGTTGGGTTTACGTTATCGGGCTTATCATGGCTGGGGCCATTCTGCTGGCCGCCGCCATCCATTTTATTCCCAACCGGATGGCGCGCATCACCGCCTTCACCCATCTCAATGATCCGGAAATGCTGAAGCAATCCGCCGAAATCAATGACAAGAATCATCAGCAGATTCAGTCCAAAATCGCGCTGGGGGCCGGTGGCTTGTCCGGGCAGGGTCTTGGCGAGAGCCGCCAAAAACTGTTCTACCTTCCCTTGCCCCACACGGATTTTATCTTTGCGATCATCGGGGAGGAAGGCGGCCTGGCCGCCACCCTTGGCGTTATCCTGCTTTTTCTGATTGGCGGGCTTTCCGGCATGATCATTTCCCTGAACGCGCCTGACCGTTTTGGCCAGTTGCTGGGTTTCGGGCTGATGTCTCTGATCCTGGGTCAGGCCTGCATTAATGTAGGCGTGACGACCGGTTGTCTGCCCAACAAGGGAATGCCGCTGCCCTTTATCAGTTATGGCGGCTCCAATCTCTTCTCCTGTCTGGTGGCCCTGGGCATCGTCCTGAACATCTATCTTCAAGCCCGGGAATCCACCGTGGCCCCGGTGCCTTTCCTGGGCCGGGAGAAATTGACTCCAGCGGTATAAGGATCGGGCAGGAAAGGTCCGGACTGGCAAAGAGACCTTCCCCGAAGGGTTGCTTTTTAAGGATCCGGGGGCAGGATTTGGCCTATGAGTTCCACCCGACTTGATACCCTCCGCGCGGCGGTCCGTGACGTGCCGGATTTTCCATCCCCTGGCATCGTGTTCAAAGATATCACGCCGATGCTGTCGGATGGTGCTTTGTTCAAACTGACCATTGATGCCCTGGTGGAAACCGTGGCCGGGTCCGGGGTGACGAAGATCGTGGGAATCGATGCCCGCGGGTTTATCTTCGCGGCCGCCGTGGCTGACCGTTTGGGCTGTGGTTTCGTGCCGGTGCGCAAGAAAGGCAAGCTGCCCTGGAAGACCGAGGGCGTGTCCTATGATTTGGAGTATGGCTCAAACAAGATCGAGATCCATGCCGATGCCGTCCTGCCCGGGGAACGGGTGTGGCTGGTGGATGATGTGCTGGCCACCGGTGGCACCGCCGCCGCCGCTGCGGAGTTGGTGCAACGCCTGGGCGGGGTGCTGGCTGGCATGACGTTTTTGATCGAACTGGGGTTCCTGGATGGCCGCAAGCTTTTGCCTGAGGGCGTGGATGTCGCCGGTCTGCTTGTATATTGAAGGGAGCACGGGGCTCCGGCCCGTGTGTTTCTTACTGCAGCTTAAAAATAACCTCACGGGCCGGAGCCCCGTGCTCCCTTTTACCCCACATGCCCACCTTTCACCAGATCCTGACCCTGGCCCGCGTCCCGAATATCCCCACGGTCTGGTCCAATATATTGATGGCCTGGACGCTTGCGGGCGGCACTGGCTGGCCCGGATTGCCGGCAGCCTTGATCGGCGGCACCCTCCTCTACGCCGGTGGCTGCACCTTGAACGACGCCTGCGATGCCCGCTGGGACCGGGCCCACAAGCCGGAGCGCCTCATCCCCACCGGTGCCATGACCGAACGCGCGGTCTGGACGCTGGGATTGATGGAAATGGGGTGCGGTCTGCTGCTCATGATCCTGGCCAATCCCCGCACCTGGTTCCTGCCCCTTGGCCTGGCGGTAGCCATTCTCGCCTATGACTACCGGCACAAGGAAACGCCCTGGAGCGTGATCGTGATGGGGGCCTGCCGGGCGCTGCTGGTGCTGGCAGCCGCCGGAGCGGCAGGTGCCTGGCTGGATGTCAGGGTGCTGACCGCCGCCGCAGTCGTATGGTGTTATATCATTGGGCTGAGCCTGCTGGCGCGGCGGGAGTCGCGACCCGGCGGGGGGCTCCTGCGGGTGCTGCGTCCCCAGTGGAGCGTGGGCCGCTGGGTGGAGGAAATGCTGGCGGCGATCCCGCTGGTGGATGCGGCGCTGCTTTTCGCCAAAGGCACCGGCCAGGCCTGCCTCGCCTGTGTGGTGGCGGGCACCGGCGGGGCGCAGGGCATGGCACTGATTTGTTTGCTGCTTTGGCCGCTCTGCCGGTTGCTCCAGCAAAAGTATGCCGCTACGTAAGGGGGACAGGTCCCCCACCGTTGTCATAGGTTCATGATCGAGCGTCGCGTTTCCCTTTCCCTGCCCCACCGTGTGTTTTTCACGGAAGGGGTCTTTGAGCCTGCCCACACCCTGCTGCGTGATGTCCTGTGTCCGGCAGAAGCGGAGGCCATGCGGGTGCGGCGGGTCCTCGTGGTTCTGGAAAAAGCCACCGCCACCGGCCAGGCGGGGCTGGAAGCAGCCATCCGCGCGTGGTTTGCCGCGCAGGATGGCCTGCTGGTGCTCGCTGCTCTGATGGTCATTCCGGGCGGCGAGCCCTGCAAAAACGACTGGCCCCAGGTGGAACTGCTCTGGACCGCCATCAATGACGCCGGCATTGACCGGCACAGCTATGTCATCGCCATCGGCGGTGGGGCCATTTTGGATTTAGTAGGATTCGCCGCCGCCACCGCCCACCGGGGAATCCGCCTCGTTCGCATGCCCAGCACAACGTTAAGTCAGGGGGATGGCGGCGTGGGCGTGAAAAATGGCGTGAACCATTTCGGCAAAAAAAACTGGGTCGGCACGTTTTCCGTCCCCTTTGCCGTCATCAATGACTTCTCCTTCCTGAAAAGCCTGCCCCCCGCCGACCGCCGGGATGGCGTGATCGAGGCGATCAAGGTCGCCCTGATCCGCGATGCCGCCTTCTTCCGGGAGATGGAATCCGAAGCCGCCGCCCTCGCCCGCCTCGAACCCGGGATCCTCCATCGCGTGATCCGCCGCAGCGCGGAACTGCATATGCAGCACATCTGCACGGGGGGCGATCCGTTTGAATTCGGCTCCGCGCGGCCCTTGGATTTCGGCCATTGGGTCGCTCACAAGCTGGAGCAATTGTCCGCCTTCCGCGTCAGTCATGGCCGGGCGGTGGCGATCGGCATGGCCGCAGATTTGCAATATGCTTGTTTGTCAGGACTGCTCACCACCGCCCTCCGCGACCGCATCCTGCAATTGATAGAAGGCGTGGGCTTCGTGCTCTGGGAGGAGGAACTGCTGGCCATTCTCCCTGACGGCCAGCCCGCCCTGCTCCGGGGCCTTGAGGAATTCCGCGAGCACCTCGGCGGCGAACTCTGCATCACCCTCGTCACCGCCCCCGGCGAAGCCCGCGAGGTCCATGAAATGAACGATGCCCTGGTGCTGCAATCCCTTGAATGGCTCCGCGACCGCGCCCTGAGCAAGGCCGGGGCCAGCGTGCCGGCCACGCTTATCCAGTAATCCGCCATGAGCCGCGCTGCCATCCTCAACGTGGTCGGGCTGACCGCCCGCCACATCAGCGCGGAGACCACACCGAACATCCTCGCCTGGCTGAAGCACAAACAAATCGCGCCGATCCGCCCGGTCCTGCCAGCGGTCACGACGACCATGCAGTCCACCTTCCTGACCGGACGCCGCGTTTCCGATCACGGCATCGTGGCCAATGGCTGGTATAACCGCGAGCAGGCAGAAGTGCAGATGTGGAAGCAGAGCAACCACCTCGTGAAGGGCGAAAAGTTCTGGGATGTCCTGAAGCGTGAATATCCCGGCTACACCGTGGCCAAGCTTTTCTGGTGGTATAACATGTATTCCACCGCAGACTATACCATCACTCCCCGCCCGGCCTACCCGGCGGATGGACGGAAGGTTTTTGATATTTACACCCACCCTGCCGGCATGCGGGAACGCATCAAGGCCGACCTCGGCGATTTCCCCTTCCCCTCCTTCTGGGGACCGATGGCGGGCCTGCCCAGCTCGGAATGGATCGCGGAATCCGCGAAGTGGACCGAGGAAAAATACTGGCCTAACCTGAGCTTGGTTTACCTCCCACACCTCGACTACAATCTGCAACGCCTCGGTCCGGATGATCCCGCCATCGTGGAAGACCTGCGCGCCATCGACCGCATCGTTGGCGACCTGATCCAATTCTACAAACACCGGGCCATCCGCGTCATTTTGCTCTCGGAATACGGCATCACCCCCGTTAACCAGGCCGTGCACCTGAACCGCGTCCTGCGGGAGCATGGCTGGATTGCGATCCGTGAGGAACTGGGGCTCGAACTGCTGGACTGTGGTGCCAGCAAAGCCTTCGCCCTGGCCGATCACCAGGTCGCCCACATTTATGTCAATGACCCCGCCATCCTCCCGCAGGTGCGCGAAGTCCTCGCCGCCGTGCCTGGGGTGGAAAGCGTGATCGACGGCGTCTGGAAAGCCTCCATCGGTCTCGACCACCCGCGCAGTGGCGATCTCATCTGCCTCGCGGACAAGGACAGTTGGTTTACCTATTATTATTGGCTCGACGACGCCCTCGCTCCCGACTTCGCCCGCTGCGTGGACATCCACCGGAAGCCGGGCTACGATCCCGTGGAGCTTTTCATTGACCCTACGCTGAAGCATCCCAAGTTCGAAGTCGGCAAGCGTCTCCTCATGAAAAAAGCCGGCATGCGTTATCTGATGGACGTCATTCCCCTGGACGCCACCCTCGTCAAAGGCAGCCACGGCCGCGTGCCGGAAGACCGCTATGACTGGCCCATCCTCGCCGGCGATTTCCCCCACCTCATGGGCGATGACTCCATCTCCGCCACCAAGGTCTTCCACGAAATCATCGCCGCCGTAAAGCGCGGCATCGCTGATCCGCCGGAAGCGGGATAGTCCCGATGTTCCCTCACATGAAGCGTTTTATCCTGCATTCGCCCCCGGTCATTCTGCTCCCCGGACTTGTTTGGGTCGGCGGTCACACGCCAAAGGCAGGCGGCTTTCACGCGCTAAGAACGAGTTGGCATTAGAGGTGTGGCGGCAGAAACAGGTAGCTTGGATGTTTTGCCGGCCTGGGCTGGCATGGACTACTGCCGCAGGCGGTAGAATTTACGGCTGGTTCCGGGCGGGACTGGCAGGGTATAACCGCTGGCAGGGAAACCGGCGACGTCGCTCCATGATGTCAGGTTGGAGCTCTCCTGAAGGAATCCGGGGCCGGGCCAGGTGAGGGTGAGCTGGTCTCCGGCGGGGGATGGCTTGTCGAGGCCCTGAAGGATAGGAGCATAGGCGGAGAGGAAACGTGAGGGGATGGGGGCGAGACTGGCAACGGGGGTGACATCAGTGGTTTTGCGCCAGGCGACCTCGAGATAGTCTGCGCCGCCTGCTTCCTTGTGCAGGGCCTCGATGAAATACGGCTGGCCTGCCACGAGCGGAATGGGCAGGGATTTATTGGTATCATTGAAGATAGCGCCCGATCCGCTAATGATGACGGAGAGGTTGCCCTGGGCATCGTCGGTGCTGAGAGAGAGTTCCCCACCGTCGTCACTGCGCAGGTAGAAGAGATAGTTGGCCGTCTCCCTGGGGGTGATCCAGCCATGGAGGCGGGCTCCATATTGCTCGCCGGGGACGCGGCCGGTGCGGATGTCATTTCCAAAGGCAGGATTGGTGGCCAGGTCGGTTTTGGTGACCTGGAGGGTGCTGAATCCCTGGAGGAACCGGTGGGTCCACACGCCATCCGGGAATTGGGCATCCACCTGGAGGATGGAGACCTGGTTGCCAGGAATATCGGTGTAATGATCCCAGGCGAGGACGCCCGGCGTGAGGACGAAGGCTTGAAAGGCGGTCTGGTTTGGGGCGATCAGATTCCGGTTCACCCGGTTATCCCGCAATCCGGTGATGCGCAGGCTGTAGTTGCCGCCTGGCACCATCCCGGCGGTCACCAGGTCGATGACCCGTAAATCATTGGTGGGGAAGATGCCGATGGGGGTCAGGCCTCCGGTGAATTGGAAAAAGGCCGTATTGTTAAAGAGATTGGGATCCATTTCCTTGCTGAAGCCGATCCGGATGCGGCCCACCACCGGGCTGGCGGTGACGTAGGAAACGGTGGGCGGGGTGAGATCGGGCGCGACGGAAATGGAGACCGGATTGGTTTCTGCCGTGCCGAGGGCGTTGCTGGCTTCCAGGGTGTATTGCCCGGAGTCCGAAGTCATTGCATCCAGAATCGTCAGGGTGGTGCCGGTGACTCCTCCGGGATATTTCAAGGTGCCATAGGGCGTGCCTTCGGTGGGTTCCAGCGGGATGCCGTTCCGCTTCCATTGATAGGTATTGGGGAATCCAGCGATGGTGGCGCTGAGGGTGAAGGTGCTTGCCTCCGTGGCATTGACGGGCACCGGATGCGTGGTTACGGATGGTGCCTGGTAGGTGGCGGCGTAGTGGTTCAGGACTTGTTCTACACTCAGTTCAGCCGGGTAGAAGGCGACTTCATCCAGCGTGCCTGCGAAGGGGAGTCCTCCGCCGAACCGGCTGCCAAATTCCAGCGGCTGGGTTTGATTCGTCCGCAGGATCGCCGGGCGGGTGGACCGCAGGACGCCATTGACGTAAAAATTCGCGGTGCCCGATTCCCCGCCCCATGTCAGGACGAGATGGTCCCACCGTCCTGCCAATGGCACCACGTTGCCGCTGTTCAGGGATTGGAAGGAATTTCCGGTGCCGATTTGCACATCCCAAAAATTGCCGGCGGAGCCCTGGTAGAAGACGTAGCCTGCCCGTCCATTATTGCGGTCCTGGGTGGAGAGCAGGGCGGTGCCTTTGGTGCCGGAAAAGTCGGGTTTGACCCAAAACTCGATGGTGAAGGGCGTGTCCCCATTGAGCAGCGGGGAGTAGGGCACGCTGGCAGAGACCCCGGCCGCAGCCTTGAACCGTGTGGCTGGATCAGGCGTCAGGCCGGTAGTGGCGGGCTGATTGCGCTCCACCCTGGTGGGGTTCACGGTGCCATTCAGTCCTCCGGCATAATCCGTCAGGACCGTGCCGGAAGCCTCGTTCATCCGCCAGTAGTGGGATGGCCCATCGCCGAGGATGCGGATGGCATAGGCGTCCGACGCTGCGGGGTCAGTAAGGTTGAGCAGGAACGGACCTGCGGTGGTGGTGCCGGTGCTGTCGGTGATGTTGACCTGATAGGATCCCGAGGCATTGGCACTGGCATTGGGAAGGGAAAGCGCCGCTGTGCCTGCGGTGGCGTTGCCGGGAATCGGGTCGCCATTGCGTTTCCATGTGTAGGTCAAATTCCCGCTGCCGGTGGCGGTGACCAGCAGCACAGGGCTGGCTCCGGCAAATAAGTTGAGAGTTGGAGCCGGGGCGGAGGTGACTACAGGGGCAGCCGTGGCCCGGGGCAGGATGGGGCTGGCAAACAGGAGGACAGTCAGCAGGGAGGTGGTTTTGATCATTGTGGGGAACTATTGCCGGAGGCGGAAGAATTTTTTCAAGGGGTTATTGGGCAGGGTGGTGGTGTAACCGCTGCCAGGGAAGCCGGACACATCTGTCCAGAGATTCAGAGTGGGATTTCCTTCCTGGAGGATGCCGGGGCCGGGCCAGGTGAGGGTCAGTTGGTTCCCTCCCTTGAGGATAGGCCGGTTCAGCCCTTGCAGAACGGGGGCGTAAGCAGTGAGGAAGCGGGCCGGAATGGGAGTCAGCGTGCCGGTCAGGGCACCTTGCTTGCTCCAGGCGACTTCGATGTAGTCTCCACCGCCGGCTTCCTTGTAGAGGCCTTCAATGAAATAGCTCTGCCCGGCTACCAGGGGAATCGGGGCGGAGGCCAGGTTTTCAGAGCCCGAGAAGGGCCGGCAGCAGTTGGGCTCGCTGGCGATGATTTCCAGGTTTTCGTCGGATTCATTGGAGCTGAGGCTGAGTTGCGAGCTATCATCGCTGCGGATGAAGAAGGTATAGTTCCCACTTTCGGTAGGGGTAATCCAGCCGTGCACCCGGGCTCCGTAGCTTTCGCCGAGGTTTTTCCCGGTGCGCCCGTCAGTGGTGAAACCGGGATTGGTGCCCAGATCGGAATTCGTAGTGACCTGCATGCTGCTGAAGCCGTGGAGGTATCGGTGAGTCCAAGTCCCGTTTGGAAATTGGGAATCCGATTGCAGGCTGGAGACGGAACTTCCCACGATCTCCCGGTAATAATCCCAGGCCAGGACGCCCTTGGTCAGCACGAAGGCCTGAAAGTTGGTCGAGTTCGGCCCGATCACGTTCTGATTGGTCAGGGTATCCTTCAGGCCCGTGATGCTCAGGGTGTAGTGCTTTCCGGGAATCATGCCATTGGTCATGATGTCGATCACCCGGGGGTCCAGGGTGGGGATGATCTCCAGCACCGACAGCCCGCCATTAAAATGATAGTTGTTGGTCCCAAGCACCTCCTGGGGATCCATGTCCCGTTGAAAGCCCACCCGCACCCGGCCCATCACCGGGGTGGCGGTGACGTAGGCGATCGAAGGCGGGGTCAATTCCAAAGCGACATTCACCGCGGCAGCCTGGGTAGAGGAGTCCCCCAGTGGATTGACGATGCTGAGCGTGTATTGCCCATTGTCCAAGGGAGTGGCCCCGTTGACGGTCAGGGTGGTGCCAGTAACCCCCAGGGGGTAACGCAGCCCCCCGTCCGGATTGCGTTCCGTTGGCTCCAAGGGGCTGCCGTCCTTCAGCCAAAAGTAGGTATTGGGAAAACCAGTGACGGTGGCGGACAGGGTGAAGGTGCCGGATTCGAAGGCATTCACCGGCAAAGGCTGCGCCGTCACCACGGGTGGGAGGAAGATGGCCCCATAATGGGAGAGCACCTGTTCATCACTCAGTTCATAGCGGTAGAGCGCTACTTCATCAATGTTACCGGCGTAGGGCACTCCGCCGCCAAAACGGCTGCCAAATTCCAGCGCCCGGGACAGGTTGGGCCGCATCGTCAGGGTCCGGGTGGTTTTGACGGCACCATTGACGAAGAATTTCACCGTTTCCCCGCCGACGGTCAGCACGAGGTGATCCCACCGCCCGGCGGTGGGAGCCACCGTTCCGCTCGAGAAGGCGCTAAATGAATTCCCCACGCCCAGGTTGACTTCCCAGAGGTTGCCGCTGGTGCCCTGGTAGAAGACATAGCCCGCCCGCCCGGCGTCGCGGTCCTGGGTGGACAGAATGGCAGTGCCGCGGGTGCCGGAGAAGTCCGGTTTGACCCAGCATTCCAACGACCAATTTGTTTCCGGATTCAGGGCTGGGGAGTAGGGCACGCTGGCGGAAATGCCGGCGGTGCCTCTAAAATGGACAGCGGGATCCGGGGCCAGGCCTTCACCCGCCGCCTGGCCGCGGTCCACCTTCGCCACATCATAGCTGCCGTTTCTTCCGCTACCAAAATCCCGCAGCACCGTGCCGCTGGTTTCATTCAAGCGCCAAAAATAGGTCGGCCCGTCCTGGAGCACCAAAGCGGCGTAGGCATCGGACGGAGCGGCGCTGGAGACGTTCACCGTGAAGGGGCCGTGCACCGTGGTGCCGGTGGCATCACTCACAGCGACCTCATAGGATCCCGCCGTGGCGCTGGCAAGGGCAAGGGCCGCAGTGGAGGCGGAGGGGTTACCCCTGATCGGGGCTCCATTGAACCTCCATTCATAGGAGATCACCCCGCTGCCAACCGCCACCACTTGAAACACCGGCCTGACTCCGGAGAGCAACTCCAAGGTGCCCATCGGCCCCCCCGTGACCACTGGAGCAGCACCGGCGGAGGACCATGATATTAAACTCACAATAAGGAAACTGAGGGAGCGTCTGGAGAGCGGAAGGGTTCTGGATTTCATGGCTTTGAGATAGGGTGCATTTCCAAAGGGAGCAAGTTCAAATCGGAATTGTGTCAGTAAAAGGGTAAAAATGACCTGATGATCCCATACTTAAAAATTAAATTTCAGTAAAAAGCTGTTCATTCGTAATGGCTGCCCGGGTCTGGTTGTTGCTGCTTGATTCCACCCAACTGCTTGAACATTAGTATTTATGGCATACAATTCCTGTTGGTTTATTTGTTATTCTGCTTCACGGCCTCGCGCTTCCGGATCGCGCCTTCAGCAGGACTTAATTTTTTTCTTGTGCATGCCTTGTGGTTTTAGATTATGAAGGGCCAGCGTCCGGTCACTTTGAGTTTTGTGGCCGGTGCGGTCATTGCGACAAATTACAAAACTATGAAACACCAGAAAATACTAAAATACGTCCATTTTGGGACGCTTTTGCTGCCAATGGCAGCATTCGCCCAGCCCGCCGGGGTTCCCCCGGTCCGGAACTACGAAGTGAACTACGTCTCCACGCCGCCTACCTTGAATGGGGTTGCTGACGATCCAGCCTGGGCTCAGGCGGCCACCGGAGGAGGAAACTGGGGCATGCTGCGCGTGCCCGTCACCGCTGAAGATGCGGAAAATTCCAGCTTCAAATGCGTCTGGGATCAAAACTTCCTCTACTTCCTTGTCGAAGCTGATGTGAAAACCTGGGAAGGCATGGAAACCACAGTGCCCGTAAGGACTTATATCCCGGGTGGTGCCAATGGCCAGGGCGGCAACACGAACCGCAATAACATCAATATTTACCTTGATCCCAATACCGACGGTGAAATCAACTACACCCCGGATCCGGTCGATCCCTTGAATGTCTTTGGGGTCCGCCGTCCGGACAACAAAATCGACGGCTACCAGATCATGTGGAACTACCGCATCGGCACAGTGCTGAATGATCCCAACGGCGAGCTGCCAGGCATTTTCACTCTTGAAAACAAGGTGCTGACCAATGGCGGGGTTTACCTGGAAAACCACATCAATCAAAACGGTGGAAACCAGGGCCGCTGGTCCGGTCTCCGCAAGAGCCGGATCTATCAGATCACCACTCCAGGGGTAGGGAATGGAACGGGCAACACCGTTCCCGGAAAAATCGTGGCAGAATTCGCGCTGGCGTGGGAAGACATCGACTCTCCGAACCGGGAGCGCTTTATCCCCCAGAACAATGATAGTCCGCCCAAGGCCACAGACCTCCGTGCTGACTACGGAACCTATCACCCCTACGCTCCTGCTGCGGGTGCCAAGTGGCTGTTTGACATTGCCCGGATTAATAACCTGGGGGGGAACATCAACCTCCCCATCTGGTCCTGGCACAATCAAAATGGCTTCAACCAATCGCCCCACGGCACCTTGGAATTCAAGGGCGGCCCCCGGTCCTATGACGCGAAATATACCAGCGTGGCCCCCGTCCTTGATGGGACCATCGCCGTTGGTGAATGGGATGCGGCGGCAGAAGCTGGAGACTGGGGTCTCCTCCGTCAGGCCCCTACTGCTGAGGATGCGGAGAACAACCGCTTCCGCATGATGTGGGACCAAACCTACCTCTACCTGCTGGTCCAGAGTGATAAAACCACTTGGCAGGCTCCCAATGAAGGCGGCATCAGCTTTGGCGATGACAACCTGAATCTCTACATCGACCCGAACTTGGACAAGGAATCCAACGGACGTTCTGGGGGAGAAGTGGACGGTTACCAAATCGCCTGGAATCAACGCGAAGGCGATGGCTCATTCCTGGATGACGGCAACGGCGGCACCGTGAGAAGCAATACGGGATTCTTCCTCGAAAACCATATTAACAACGGGTTCGGAAACCAGGGCCGCTGGCAGGGCCTCCGCAAGAGCCGTCTGTTCCAAAAGCATGGTGCTACAGGTGGCGTGGTCGAATTCGCCATCGCTTGGGAGGACTTGGATTCCCCAGCTCCTGCCCAGTGGACCAATGATCCGGCGAACTTCCCCACGGATACGGGCACGGCCCATCCGAAACACCCCATCCAAGGGGAAGAATGGATCGTCAACCTCTCCCGCATCAGTTCGAATGGAGCCAACTTCCTGCCGGTTTGGAGCTGGCAAAAAGAGCAAAGCTTCACATGGAATCCCCACGGCAAGGTCCGCTTCAGCGGCGGTCCCCGTTTGTATCAGGCCCAATTCACCACGCGCCCTCCTGTGATTGATGGCATCGTTCAGGTGTATGACGCCAACCGTGATCAAAATGAGTGGGGTTTTGCTTTCGATGGGGGTGGGGATTGGGCGCTGCTGCGTCAGGCCTCGACTTCTGAAGACGCAGAGAACAGCCGCTTCAAGATGCTTTGGGATGACCAGTATCTCTATCTCCTCTTCCAATCCGACAAGGCGGTCTGGTCCGGTGCCTCCAACAATGTGTCTCCCTATGTCGTTGGGGCGGTTCATCAGCAATTGGATTTCAATGCTGATAACTTGAACATCTATGTTGATCCGAACGTGGACGGTGAACCCGTTTTCCGGGGTGCCAACGATGGCTACCAGATCGCCTTCAACCAACGCGACGGTCTCAGTTCCCACTTGGATGATGGCTCAGGCGGTCGGGTTTTCACCAACACAGGTTTGTTCCTGGAGTGTCATATCAATGATCCCTTCGGCAACCAGGGTGCATGGCAGGGACTCCGGAAGAGCGAGTTCGTCCAAAACTACGGCGCTGATGGTGGAGTGACGGAACTCAGGCTTGCCTGGGAGGACTTGGACGCTCCTGCGGCGGCCCAGTTCCCTGGTGGATTGCCTGTGGATACCGGCACGGCCCACCCCTTCCCTGCCCGTAATGGCGAGCGCTTCATTTGGGAAATCGCCCGGATCAGTTCGGATGGCGGTAACTTCCTCCCGGTCTGGAACTGGCACCAAAATGGTTCCTTCGCTCCCGATCTCCATGGTCTGGTGGAGTTCGTCGGCAAGCCCACGATCAATGCCACGGTTGCCCGCGATGACACCAGCATCAGCGTCAGCTTCAATACCTTGGTGGGAAATAACTACGATGTCCAATGGTCTACTCCGCTCTCCGGCTGGGTAAAAGTCAGCGCCGGCGATATCAAAGGCACCGGCGGTGTCGTGACCTACACGGATTCGGATACAGCCCGCCTTGCGGAGCCCAAAGGCTTCTACCGTGCCGTCCTGCGTTAACGCATCAGGCGTGAAACCCGCTCCACGCGGGGTGGACACGCTTCAAAATCAACAGACCCCCGGGGCGAAAGCTCCGGGGGTTTTCCTTTGGAGAAAAGCAGTTCCATGACTATAAATGGTAACTCCGAATGTCTGAACCCCATCCCGCTCTATCCGCGTCCCCGGCTTATATGCTCACGACCTGTTGGTCCGTGGTGCTGGAAGCAGGCCGGCAGGGGCCGGAAGGTGGGGCGGCGCTGGATCAGTTGTGCCGGCGGTATTGGCCGGCGGTCTTCGGGTTTTTTGTCAGGAGTGGATTGGACCGCGCCGATGCGGAGGATGAAACGCAGGAGTTTTTTGCCACCCTGCTGCGCCGGGAAGGACTGGCGGGGGTGGCTCCGGAAAAAGGTCGGTTCCGTTCCTTTTTGCTGACCTGCCTGAAGAACCACATGGCCACCGCCCTGCGGCGGGGCACCCGTCAGAAACGCGGGGGCGGCTCCCCGGTGGTGACCCTGGATGCGGGACTTGCAGATAGGATTGCCAGTGGCGCAGAAGCCAGCGAAGCCCCCGAGGCGGCCTATGACCGGCACTGGGCGGAGTCGGTGATACAGCATACCTCCCTGCGCCTTGAGGCGGAATACAAGGCGGCCGGCCGGGGCGCCAGATTCGCGGCCTTGCGGGAGTTTTTAATGTGGGATGGGGGAGAGCTTTCCGGCCGGGAGCTGGCGGAGCATCTGGGGGAATCTGAAACGGCGGTGCGCTCGGCAATTTTCCGGCTGCGCCGCCGCTTCGGGCTGCTGCTGCGCGAGGAGGTCGCGGGCACCCTGGGCCCGGGGGAAGACGTGGATGAGGAAGTGCGCTATATGGCCCGCATCCTGTCCGAATAGCTGAACTCATATGCCGGCTTGCCCTTCCTGTGGAACTCCCCTGCCAGCCTCCGGGTTGTGCGGGCGTTGTGTGTTCGCGCGGATGGATGAGATGGAAGGCGGCCGGGCCACGCGGCGGCTCGGGGAATATGATTTGATGGAAGAACTGGATCATGGCGGCATGGGGGTGGTGTGGCGGGCGCGGCACCGGGACCTGGGACGGGTGGTGGCTTTGAAAATGATCCGGGGCGGGCAGGCGGCAGGCGAATCCGAAATTGTCAGGTTCCACACCGAAGTGGAGGCCGTCGCCCGGCTGGAGCATCCGGGCATCGTGCCGGTTTATGATCTTGGGGAAGTGGATGGCGTGCCATATTTCACGATGCCGTTGTTGACGGGTGGCTCGCTGCAGGGCCGTCTCGCCCAGGCGGGCACCTTGCCGGACCGGGAGGCGGCAGGCCTGATCGCTCAGGTGGCCCGGGCGGTGGCCCACGCGCACAGCCGCGGGGTGCTGCACCGGGATTTGAAGCCGGCCAATATTTTACTGGATGCGGACGGGCAGCCGCATGTGGCGGACTTCGGGCTTGCCCGCTTCATGGAAAGCGATGGTTGCCTGACCCGGACGGGGGCGGCTTTGGGCACTCCAGCCTACGCGGCACCGGAACAGATCCGGGGGGATGCCCCGACCACGGCGGGCGATGTCTTCAGCCTTGGGGCAGTGCTCTATCATTTGCTCTGCGGCCGCCCGCCCTGGCTGGCGCGGGATGCGATGGATCTGCTGCGGCTGTCCTCCCTGAGCGATCCGCCTTCTGTGCAATCCCTCAATGCCACGGTGCCACGCGATCTTCACATCATCACCATGCGCTGCGTGGATCCGGATCCGGGGCGGCGCTACGGGTCTGCCCTGGCGTTGGCGGAAGATCTGGAACGGTGGTTGGCGGGGGAGCCGATTCAGGCCAGGGTGATATCGCCCATGGAACGGATCTGGAAATGGACCCGCCGGCGACCCGCGCTGACGGCCTTGGCCGCTGTGGTGGTGCTGGGCCTGACGGCGATTTTTTTCCAACAAATGATCAGCGAGCGCCGGGTGCGGGCGGAGAGTTTGCTGGCCCGCCGCGCCGAATCGGCGGCGGAAGCGGCGGCGGCCCAACTGCGGGAAAACCTCTATGCTTCTGACATGGCCTTGGCGGTGCGGGCGCGGATGGAGGGCAGTTTTGCCCTCGCCCGGCAGTTGCTGGCGGCGCAGGTCCCGCGCCCGGGGCAGGTGGACCTGCGCGGCTTTGAGTGGCGCTGGCTGGAGCAGGAGACGCAGACCAGTCCGGGGAAGATTCTGTCAGGCCATACCGGTGCCGTGCAGGCGCTGGCCTTTTCCCCGGATGGCCGGCTGCTGGCTTCCGGTGGCAGGGATGGATTTGTCAGGCTGTGGAAAATGCCCGGGGGTGAACCGGTGGGCCTGCTGCCCCGGCCGGAGCGTGCGGGGGAAAGGGTTGGGATGTTATGGGACAAGGTTTTCCTTGCGCCGGGGCTGGCCAAATTTCCGGGGATCCTGGATGCCGTGGCCAAGGACCCCGAGCTGATCACCACCCTGACGTCCCGCGCCGCTCCAGGATACCTGTCCGATATCCTGTCGTTATCCTTTTCCCGGGATGGCACCCATCTGGCAGTGGGCAGCTCCCACAATACGAAGGTATGGCGTCTCCAGGACGCCACCATGGTGCAGGTGTTCCCCCTGCCCTGCAGTCAGACTGTTTTCTCTCCAACCCAGGATCGGCTTTATATTACGTCAGGATGGGAGCCGCTCGCCGGATATGGGGAGGGCAGGCTGACGGTGTGGGAGCTGGCCGGGGAGAAGGCAGTGGCGGGTGACTTCGGGGCGGCCACGGTGCCTGTCAGCTTCACGGCGGGAGGGCAGGCGATTTTGACTGGCAACAGCCGGGAAGGACTCGCCCAGCGCTCGGCAGTGGATGGACAAGTGACCTTTTTGCCGGGAATCACCAAAGGCTATATGCTCCGGGTGCTGGCGCCTGCGGGGGATGGCCTCCGGGTGGCTACGGTGGATGAACGCGGGCCGGAAGTGTTGGTTTCGCCCCTGGCGGGTGGTCCGGGATTTCCGTTATCCTGCGGGTCGGCCACGCCCCGTAGTGTGGCTTGGGCTCCGGGTGATCTCATGCTGGCGGCTGGTTGCGATGATCATGTGATCCGACGGTGGGGAAAGGATTTACGGGCCTTGCCCTCCCTGCCGGGGCACGGGGGCACGGTGCACCAGGTGCTCTTCAGTCCGGATGGCCGTTGGCTGGCCTCGGCAGGAGCGGACCACACGCTGCGTCTTTGGGATATGATAGTGCCATCCCCTCCGCAGGTCTTTTTGAAGGTGCGCCAACGGCTGCTGTCCCAGGCCCCGGATTTATGGTTGGGCCAGGTGGAGGACCACACGGTGCTTTGGAAAGGGGATCAGCCGCTGCGCCTGCCATCCACTGGGGCCGGGTCTGCCATGGAATGGCCGCTGGGATTTTCCCCGGATGGCAGCCGCGCCGCTCTTTTGCGTTATACCGGGGACAATGGTTCGTTATTGTCAGGAACTGCAGTATTGGAGTGGGTTGCCACCGCCGATGGAAAGCCGCTGGGCCAGATCCCGCTGGGAGCCCAACGCCACAGCCGTGGCGCGGCTCTGGCTCCGGATGCACGGCGGTTGGTCACCTGCCTGGCGGCGGCTCCTTTTCAGAACGGTTGCCGCCTGCTCCTGCGCGACGCGGCGACCGGGGCTGTTCTGACAGGAGCTCCGGTCGACCTGGTCTCGGCCGGTCTGCTGGGCTTCAGTCCGGATGGGGCGTGGATCCTCGCGGGCGATCAGAACCGGCTGGTGATCCTGGATGCGGCCACCCTGACCTTGCATTGGCAGCTTCAGGGCCACAGCGGGGCCTGGGCGTTCACCCGGGACGGGCGGGGCATTTTGATAGGAATGGGGGAGGGCATCCACCTTTTTGAAACGTCAAGTGGCCAGCCCCTGGCGGTGCTATCAGGCCACACCGGGCAGGTGGCTTACCTTGCCTTGCACCCTGACGGCAATACCCTGGCCAGCGCGGCGGCCGACCGTTCCATCCGGCTCTGGCATCTGCCTACGCGACGGGAATTGGGCGTGATCCACGTCAGCCAGGCAGCTCCGGCGTCCTGCCTGGCCTTCTCCAGGGACGGCACCCGTTTGATGGCCGGCCAGGCGGAAGGGGCTTTGATTTTCAGGTCGGTTCCGGAACCTGCGCGGGAGCCTTGAAAGTTTTTCCTTAAAAAAACGCGGGCCCACGCCACAAGGGGCGATAAAAGGAGTTTCTATGGATAAGACAAGTCCACCTCACTTCATCCGCCCGTTACCTTTATGAAACTTCCCTCTCTTTCCCCGCCGCTGTCTGCCCTGCTGGTGGCTCCATGGCTCACGATAAGCGCGTCTGCCCAGGTCAACGGCGGTAACTGCGACATCACCCGGCAACCCGCCAGCACCATGATCTGCCCCGGAAGCCCGGTGCAATTGCAGGTGGAATTCACCGGAGAGCCCAATGTCGTTCGCTGGCTGCGTGATGGAGCGCTCATTGCCACTCAGGATCTTCCCCAGGGTGGGGTGTCCACCCTCACGGACACACCGCTGTTGTTGGCCGCCGACGGCATGCCACGTGAAGCCACCTACCAGGCTGTGGTGGTTTGCGCGGGGATTTCCCATGAATCGGATCCAGCCACCGTCTCTGCCTCGGAAGTGAACTGGGGTTCCTACAGCACCAGCTTGACTGGCACGGCGCGGGTGGCGTCCCCGCCGGGAGGCGGCCTGCCGGCGGTGAAATTCACGGGAGCCGGCTCAGCGAAAATCGATTTGGCAGGGGCCACATCGGCGAACTTGGATTTTTCGCCCGCAACCGTGGCGGCCCTATCCAATACCGAAGCGGATGGGGAGATTCTCATTTCCACAGAGGCCGGCCCGGCCAGCAAAGGATGGGACGGCACGATCAAAGGCAGCGGCCGCACCGAGATCAGCCTGCGGAAACGGCCGGGCCGCACCAAGTATTCCAATATCACCTTACGCTGCGATGGAGCGGGTGGGGGCGGGCCCCGGGTTTGCTTTTTCAATGGCACCACCATGCTGGCCCAGTTTCCCTGCGGCAAGGAACTGGAGCTTGATAGCGATGATGTGATCTCAGGAGTCAGGTGCTCCAACGGAACGGATGCTCCATTGAATGATTCCTTCACGCTGAGTGCCAAGGCTGATTGCCTTTGGTCCTCACCTACCCGGGTGACTTTGGTCTCGCCAGCGACCGGACAGCCTATCAGCTTCACGGTGACCTCGGTGGCTTACAGCGCTCCTATTCCAGCAGTCAGCACCGGCTTGGGCGCAGGCAAGGCGACCTTCAAGGAATTTACGGTCACCCGCCGCGTCATCCCCGTCACCGGCGGTGTCAATCCGCCGCCTCCACTGGTGGAACTCGCATCCCTGCAATGCGACTACGAAGAGCTGCTCCTGGATGGAGTCACCTACCAGGCTGCCGCTTACTGCCGGCCACCGTGCGAGCCCCCCCCACCGGATGCCGCACCCACCAGCATTTTGAGCGTCACCGAGCGCCTGCGGAACTGCAATCCCCCGCCCTTCAACGGCACCTGGGACGAACCCGGCCTGCTGGTCAGCCCGGCTCCGGGACTTGCGGCGGATGCGGTCTATGGCGTCACCCTGACTGGCGCAGCCATGGAATGCGAAGACCTCATGCTGCGGCTCAATCCTCCTCCCGCTCCGGCTCCCGGGGGCACCTGTTTTTCGCTGCAGAGCTGGAGCTGGGGCACCAGCTCTGGCAGCACTGCACTAGCAGTGCAGCCGGAGCCCAGCACCGTCAAACTCACCTCAGGAGGATCAGCTGGCTATGAGATGATCTGCGATGGCGGGATCTCCGCACACGATGACTGGCAGGTGAAGTTCATCAACAAAGGCAACATCAAGGGAAACATCACCATCATCAATGCCAGCCGCGCCTGCACCGTGCCGGTCCTGCCGGTTGGAGCAGGGAAAGCGAGCTTTTTTGACATTTCATTCATGCGGTTTCCGCCGAATACTCCCGTCTCGTATATTCTCGATGGGAAGCCGGTCGATGTGGAATGCGATACTGTGGAATGCACCCGCATGGTCAAGGGCTTCACGCCCCAGGCTCATGCCGCCTTGCGCCTCGAAGCCTGCTGCCTCCCCCCCTTCGAGATCACCGGCAGCCTGATCGCTCATCGCTCGCATCAGTGGGGCGATGCCATCCTGACGACCAGCCAGAGCAGTCCTGGAGCCATATTCCGGCCTTCGACAGGGGAATGGTATGCCCTGAGTTCACCCCGCCGCCCTGGCTTCCGGCCGGAGCCCACCGCCCCGCGCGGTATTACCGATGTCAGCGTTCCGATCATCACCTCGCCGGCCAAAATCCAGGGTTCCCGGCGCGTCGGTCCCTTGCCAGGCAATCCTGAGCGCGGTGCCCGGGCGATGGTTTGTGATTTTGCCGATTGCGCCGGGTTTGTCCTGGACTTCGCCCTCGATGCCGATCCTTCCGTCACCCTGACGCCTCCTGCCGCCGCACGCACCTGCAATATCCGCGCCTGGGGCCGGGTGCCCGGAGCCACGGTGAGTGAGGTCCGGGCCAATCTGGCCCTGGCGGATGTGCCGCCGGAGCCGGATGGCGGCATGAGCCTCACCCCTTCCTTCCTGGGCTCCAGCAGCTATCGTCTGACCCTGAAAAACCGCGGCGTCGTGGTCTTCGAGCAAGCTGATATGAGCGGCGTCGCCTGTGACGGTCTGCCCCGGGCCATGCGCTGCAAGCCCTGTCCCCCACCGGACCCGGATCATCCTGACACCACCGTCGCGTGCAGCTTCAGTTGGGGCGTCAGCCAGACGATCCATACCCGGGGGACGGCGGGCGGAGCCGGAGCAGCAGTCCTGGCAGATGAAGTGGTGGTCAGTTCCAATCCCGGCATTGGACCGGTGACTTTCACGAACTGCGCCGTGCAATGCGCCAACGTGCACGACCTGACCCTTCAAGGGCTGGATCTCCTGCACCGGGAGGTCAATCGCGGCGCCCGCACCCTGATGAATGCCACCGGCACCGCCCAGGTGTCAGGCGGGGTGGATGAGGATTGTGATAAAATCGCAGACCTCTGTGATGGCTGGCTCTTTGCCGGTCAGCCGCTCCTGGCCATGCCTGCCAGCCTCAGTGCAGGATCTTCCAATCCACCGGCTTCCACCGCGATCACCCACCAGGTCAATATTGCCCGCAGCAGTGCTGCTTCCACAGATGACGGCGTGGAATTGCTCACGGGCGAGGCGGAAATGTGTTCCTGGTCCTGGGGCCTGAGCAATTCCAACTCCAGCGGACAGGGCAGCGGCCTCGGTGCAGGCCGTATCGCTGCTACCTTCGACCGGCCCGGCGGCCCTCAGGACTGGGGCCTGACCGTCAAGCGGGGCTTCCCCATCGGCTGCATCCTGCGGCCGGAGGTGCCGGTGGAATCCTCCTTCCGCTGCACCATCTGGGACGGCGGTGACGGCAATGGCGGCTGCACGCCGGTGGGGCCTGACATCATCACCGGCACGGTGCCTGACATTAGTGCCAGTGCCTTCCCCACCGGCATGGGCTTCAAGTGCGAAGCCGCCCGCAGTGCTGAACCGGACATTGTCAGGATCATCTGGCCGTTCCCCGTGCTCCTGACCATCGGCGGTCAGAGTCATTACGGCACCATGCTCGACATTGCACCGCGTCCCAATGTGCCGGTCGGCGGCGGCCCCATTACCCGGCTGAAAGTGTGGCAGTTGATGCAGGGCCAAAATAGCACCACCGCGATGCGTGGCATCGTGGTGAAGCCCCTGAAACCCCGCTTCTCCTTCAGCAGCCTGACTCCTAACGTGCAGCGACTCAGTTGGACCAGCCCCTCGGCCTGGCCACAGGCCGCCAGCGGTGGTGCTTCCGGGGGTATCTTCTTTGAACCCGTTTCCGCCTCCGCTGTTTCGGTGCAGCCGGATGGCACCCGGATCTTTGACAAGTCCTATCCGCCTCCTGACCGCTTCTTCGTGATGCTGCGCGACCTCGGCTGGGGCTGGCCGATTCCGCCGCCGCAGTGATAGGACTATTCAGGGCTTCCTGCCGGCATCCACCCGCCGGCCCCTGACCCAGGCCCCCCGCAGGGCCTGCGGACCGCCCCGGTAGACCATCAGCACAGCGATGGTTTCCGGGGCGGCCTCCGGGGTGGTGAAGCGGCCCTGCATGGGCAACACCGCATTCAGATCAAACAGCGCGAGGTCCGCCTCCAGGCCCGGCGTCAGGCTTCCGGTGATCCCGCCTTGGCCCGTCACGTCCGCACCGCCTGCCGTGGCCAGGTGGAGCGCCTGGGCTGGGGTCAGTTCCGGCAGGGAGGAATCATGAAAGCGGCGGGCTTTTTGCGTTTCGATGGCGGAGCGCATCACCTGCCAAAGATTCAGTTCCGGACCGCCCGCCACATCCGATCCCAGGCCGACGCGGATGCCGGCCTGGCGGAGTTGATCCAGCGGACAAAGCCCGCTGTTCAGGAAAAAGTTCGAGGTCGGACAATGCGCCACAGTGCTGCCACTGGCGGCCATCAGGTCCAGCTCATCCGGGGTCAGATGCACCGCGTGGCCGAAGACCGAGCGGGGCCCCAGCAGGCCAGCCCGGCGGTAGACATCCGTATAACTGAAGGCTTCCGGAAAGAGGGTCCTGACGTAATCGATTTCCGCCAGGTTCTCCGAAAGATGGGTCTGCACCGCACAGCCGCTGTCCGCCGCCAGAGCGGCCGCTCCTGCCATCAATTCGCGGGAACAGGTCACGGCAAAGCGGGGTGAAACCACATATTCCAGCCGTCCCCGGTCCCGTCCATGCCAGGTGGTGATCAGCTCCCGGCTTTCTGTCAGGGAAACCTCCCAGGTGCGGGCGGGGGGCCAGTGCGATCCGTGACCATAGCTGTCCACATCCATCATCACCTTGCCCAGCAGCACCCGCAGGCCACTGCGCTCCGCCGCCGCGAACGCGAGGTCCGTGCTGTCCTGCCACACCGCGCCATAGAGCATGGCGGTGGTCGTGCCCTGGGCGGCCACTTCCTGGAAAAAGGCATCCAGTTCCTCACGGATCACCGGACGTTCCGCGATGAAGGCCTGCTCAGTGGGAAAGATATGCCGTTTCAGCCAGGGCAGCAGCGCCGTCTCCACGCGTCCCACCACCGGATACTGCGGCACGTGGGCATGCACATCGATCAGGCCCGGCAGCACCAGCCAGCGCTCACCCTGCGGGGCGCGCCGCCAGGCCCTCTCCGGCCAATCCTGCACCATCGTGGCAATTTCATGGCGGGGACCCGCCGCGAGGATTTTTCCGTCCTGCACCGCCACCGCACCATCCTCCCACCCGCGCAGCAGGCCCCAGGACGGCGCGTCCATCACGTATCCACAAAGCACAAAGGTGGAATTGGCAGGATCATTCATATCCTGCAGACATAGCATGCGGCGGGCCGCCCGCCATGTCTTTCGCGCCCGCCCCCCGCTCCCGCCCTGGCATCATTTGCCCCCTTGAGCAGGACGGCTTCAGGCGCGACTTGATAAATACCATGTCAGACTCTGCCACGCAATCCTCCCTCCCCCCGATTGGTATCCTCGAAGGCATGCCCGACCCTGCGCGGGCGGCGCTCGCCAGCAGTGGCAAGTTCTCCAGCCTGCCCGAGGGATTTTTTCTGATGAAACAGGGCGAGCCGCAGGACCATCTTTATATCCTCATCTCGGGCAAGCTCTCCGCCACCGCGCACTCCGACAGCAGCATTGTGGAACTGGGCATGATCATGCCAGGGGAAAGTGTCGGCGAGATGAATGTGATAGATCCCCGCGTGGCCAGTGCCGATGTCAAAGCGGTCACCACCTCCCGGGTTTGGAGCATTTCCAAGGCGGCCCTCGATCAGTATCTGGAGGAAAATCCCATCCATGGCGTGCAGATGCTGCGCTCCATTTCCATCCAGCTTTGCCGCCGCATCCGGCGCAACAGCGATAAAATGCTGCGTCAGTTGGAAACGGCGTCCACCATTTATGAGTGGCTGGACTAGCGAATTCCAGCGCTGGCCCTGGCCGCGCTCCCGGCGATACCTGGTCGGGGTGAGCGGAGGGGTGGATTCCGTGGTGCTGCTCCATCAGCTGCTGGCGGCCGGTTACCGGAATCTCGTGGTGTGTCATTTGAATCACCAACTGCGTGGCGCGGCCAGTGCGGCAGATGCCCGCTGGGTGGACCGTCTCGCGGCCCGGCTCCAGCTTCCGGCCTCCATCAGCCAAGCGGATGTCAGGAGCGAAGCCGCCGCCGCCGGCGGGCTGTCGCTGGAAACGGCCGGCCGCCGGGCCCGCCACCGCTGTTTTGCGGAAGCCGCCCGGCTCCACCGCTGCCACCGGATTTTCCTCGCCCACCATGCGGACGATCAGGCGGAGACGGTTCTGATGCATCTTTGCCGGGGCTCGGCGGGCCTTTCCGGCATGGCGGAGGAAACCACGCTCGCGGTGCCCGGCTACCGCACCGCCCTGACCCTGCTGCGCCCCTTGTTATTTTTATCCAAATCCCTGCTGCGGGAAACTGCTGCCGCCCAGCGCTGGGCGTTCCGGGAAGATGCCAGCAACGCTGTTCCTGACGTGGTCCGGAACCGCCTCCGCCTGGAAGTCCTGCCTCTCCTGAACACGATCTTCCAGCGCGATACCGCCCCTGCGGTAGGACGGGCCGCTGCCTGGTCAGACGCCGCCCGCGCCTTTCTGGAAGAAGCCGCCGCCCCGTGGATGCTTCAGGAAAAGCTCCGGGTGGCGGAATTGCAGGAACTGGCCCCGGTGCTGCGCGATACCGTTCTGGCCGGGTGGTTGCGGGCCCGGGGGGTGCCTGACATTTCCACCCCTCTGTTGCGCAAAGCCGCAGATATGCTGGACCCTGCCACCGGTCCCGCGCGGTGGAATGCCCCAGGAAATCACTTCCTGCGCCGCCGCGGCGGATGCCTGTGGGTGGAGCGTCTTCCTGCTTGTAGCGGCGGGCCGGGCTGATACCCTGCCCGCCTTATGAGAAAACAGGTCCTTGGCTGTCTGGGTATTCTGACATTGGTGGTGCTGGTGCTGAGCCTGATGGGCAACGTGCTGCTGTCCGGCATGCTCTTTGGCAAATCCGCTGACGTGGTGCAGGAGCCCCACGCCTTCCAGCAACTCCTCCTGCAGCCTGCTGCTGGCGACAGCAGCCATGGGCCCCGCATCGTCCAGATCGATCTCACTGGCGTGATCAGTTCTGACGAGGACAAGGGCGGCTCCAGTTTAGTCAGTGAAATGAAGCAGGCCCTTGATCAGGCCCTCGCAGACAGCCGGGTCAAAGCCATCGTCCTGCGGATTGATAGTCCCGGCGGCGAAGTCACCGCCTCCGACACCATCTACCACGCCGTGAAGCAGGCCAATGACCGCAAGCCGGTCGTGGTTTACATGGATAGCATGGCGGCCAGCGGCGGTTATTACGTTTCCTGCGGAGCCCGCAAGATCATCGCCAATGTCAACACCTGGACCGGCAGCATCGGCGTGATCATCCAGTCCCTTGGCTACGCCGGCATCATGGACAAGATCGGCGTCAAAACCCGCGTCTTCCGCAGCGGAGCCTTCAAGGACGCCCTCGGCGGCCACCGGGAGATGACCCCGGAGGAGGAATCCTACGTGCAAAACATGGTCACGCAAACCTACGAGCGCTTTGTGACGATCGTTTCCACGGCCCGCAGCATTCCGCTGGAAACCCTCAAAAACGGGATCGCCGATGGACGCATTATCAGTGGGGCCGATGCCGTGGCGCTCAAGCTGGTGGACCGCACCGGCTACCTGGAGGATGCCTGGCAGGAAGCCCGGGACCTCGCCGGCCTGAAGGATGCCGCCGTTATTAAATACACCCGCCCCGCGCCTCTCATCAGCCTGCCTTCCCTCCTGGCCAAAGCCTCTGCGGAAACGCCCCGGCTGGAAATCGATGTCGCCGACCGCCTCCTGCCGCGGCTGCATCCGGGGCGTTGTTATTTGCTGCCGGAATCGCTCCTTCCATAACTGATCTTCATGACCGCTGCCGAACATCACTTGCTTCTTCTCGCCCTGGCCTGGATCCTGGTGTCCGTGCCCCTGGCCCTGCTGGCATGGCAGGTTTGGTTCCGGCCACGTCCCCGCCACGCCATCATCCCCCACGAGGATGCCCTCCCGGCGTGGAGCTTTTTGGATGTTTCCCTCCCACCCCCATTGCCCCCCGGCGCGGGCGAAACAGGCATTCCCCTGCGCCAATGGAAAGCGGCCGATGGCTGGGTCGCCCTGGGCACAGTGCTTCTGTTGAGTCTTCTCATGGGCCCCATGGCCATCGATCCGGAGTCAGCCAAAGCCTTCGAACTCTCGCCCAGGATGATGACCGTCCAATTGGCCTTCCAACTGGGCATGGGCGGCCTGTTGCTCTTTTATCTAAAAGTCGGACGCGGCTTCAATCTGGTCCGGATCTTCGGATTGAAGCGCCAGCCCCTGCCCATGGTGCCGCTCTGGGCGCTGGGGTGGATCCTGCCAGGAACCATCGCTATTCTCGTCCTGACCGGTCTGACCATGCCCTTCGTCTTGAAGCTGCTCGGCTTGAAGGAAGCTTCTCCGCAGATGATCGTCACCGCCCTGCAGGCCACGCCGGATGCTCTCACCAAGTGGCTGGCCGTGCTCAGTGTCGGCATTGGCGCACCCTTCATGGAGGAATTGATTTTCCGGGGTTTTCTCTACAGCGTGGCCCGGCGCTACACCCACTGGACTTATGCCGCCCTGGGGTCCTCCCTGTTTTTTGGGGTGGTGCATGCCAATGCCATGAGCCTGCTGCCCCTCACCTGCCTCGGGTTGCTTTTTACGGCAGCCTATGAGCAATCGAAAAACCTGCTGGTCCCCATGTGCATGCATGCAGCCTTTAATTTGTGTCAGGTGGCCATCATGTTCAACCTTCCGGAAATCACCAAACACCTTGAAAAAATCCCGCACTGATCCGCTACCGCCGGAGGATGAACTGGTCGCGCGGCTCACGCGTGGGCTGCCCTCGAGCGCCCGCACCCACATCGGTCCCGGCGATGATTGCGCCATCATCCGCATTCCCGGAGCTGACTTGCTACAGTTATTCAAAGCCGACGCCATGGTGGAGAAGGTGCACTTCAACCGGGCCATGTCTCCTGCCGCCGTCGGCCGCAAGGCGCTCGCCCGGGCGGTCAGCGATATTGCCAGCATGGGCGGCAGTCCCTGCGAAGCGCTCATCACCCTCGTCCTGCCAGCGGATCTTCCCTTTTCCTGGGTGGAAGCGCTCTACGCCGGCCTGAGTCAGGCGGCTGTGCTCTGGGGGGTGGGCCTGGCGGGCGGCGAAACCTCCTCCGCCCCGCCCGGAGCCCCTGTGGTTATTTCCATCGCACTCACCGGGGAAGTCAGGGAGAAGGACGCAGTGCTCCGCTGTGGGGCGGCGGAGGGGGATTGCCTCGTGGTCACCGGCCAGTTGGGCAATAGTTTCGCCAGCGGCTGGCATCTGAATTTTACTCCCCGCCTGCGGGAAGCCCAATGGCTCGTGCAACACTATCCTCCCACGGCCATGATGGATCTGAGTGATGGCCTGGCCAGGGATCTGCCGCGTCTCGCAGCCGCAGGGAAGGTTGGGTGGGAGCTGGATTTATCCAGCCTTCCCCTGCGTGAGGGCGCGACTCCTGCCCAGGCTCTCACCGATGGCGAGGACTACGAACTCCTCTTCACCCTTCCGGAAGCCCGCTGGGCAGGGCTGGCCAAGGCCTGGCCTGGTGCCTTCCGGGGCCTGCCCTTGAGCCGCATCGGGCGCATTACTCCAGCCGGCCACCGCCAGCCGGAATTGTCAGGCGGCTGGGATCACTTTGCCCCCGGCTAGCCAGATGTCCCGCGTGGATTCAGCATCAGTCCGCCGCATCCTCGCCGTGCGTGGGGGAGCCCTCGGCGATTTCATCCTCACCTTGCCCGCGCTCCAGCAATTGCGCCGTGCCGCAGGCCACCTCGAACTGCTCACCCGTCCCGCCTACGGCCGTTTTGCCCGGGACTTTGGCATCGTGTCAGGATGGCGGGCTCTGAATGCGCCGGACGCCACCGGGCTCACCGTCGCGGGAGGTGGCCTCTCCCCTTCGTGGCAGCAGTGGCTGGGCGGTTTCGATGCCGTCGTCAGTTGGGTGCCGGATCCTGATGGCGTATTCCAGGAACAAATCCGCCGCTGCGGGGTGGCGGACTTCCATCAGGCAGACGCACGCTGCAGCGGCCCAGGCCCTGCCGCACAGCAATTGTCAGCAGGCCTGCCCCTTTGGGCCCGGGAAGCCCACCCTGCTCCTCCTTTCTGCTTGTTCGAAGACTGCACCACACCGCCGGAATCCAACCTCATCGCCTTTCATCCTGGCAGCGGCAGTGCCCGTAAAAACTGGCCCTTGGAGCGCTGGCTCATGGTGCTGCCGGAGCTGCAGCGCCTCCGCCCGGCCTGCCGTTGGCTGGTGATCACCGGGGAAGTGGAAGCTGGTATCCTGCCAGGCCTGCACCGCGATCTGGAGCGCAGCGGCTTGCCCTGGGAATCCCTCCATGATCTGGACCTGACCTTCCTGGCCCAGCGGCTCCGGCCCTGCCGGGCCTTTTTCGGACATGACAGCGGTATCAGTCACCTCGCCGCCGCCTGCGGGGTGTCATGCCACCTCCTGTTCGGTCCCACGGATCCCGCCATCTGGGCTCCGGAGGGAGCAACAATGCCCCCCTGCCGCGCCCCCCAGGGAGACTGGCAGCAACTCACCCCCGCTGCGGTGCTGGAGTGGGCCACCACTTCCCACAGCGCATTTATGTCTTACTCTGCTAAAATACAGTAATCCCCCCGCCAGATCTGGCTCGGCCCTGCGCGCCACCGCCAGTTTAGCCACCTCGGATTTCTCCCCATTCCTTCCATGGCCCTCCCTTGGGCGGCGGCATTAACGCCCGATTCGTGAAACATGCCCGGGTTTGGTGCGTTCGAAGATCCCATCTCTTCCCATTCATTTCATGTCTCCATCCGCCCGTCCCCGTTGCGTTCAGCTTTCGTTCCGTTTGTCCCGCCCTTTTGCGGCGGTGGTGGCGGCGACGCTGCTTTCCACTGATTTTGCCCTGGCTGCCAAAAAGGTCACGGATGTGACCACCAAGGTATCGGCAGCGGTGAAGGACGAGAGCCTTTCCATCACCGCGGGGAATGATTTGTTTGGCGATACCGCCCCTGGCGTGCCGAAAAAGCTGACGGTGGAATTCCAGACAGGTGATGAGAAATTTACCAGGGAAGCCTCCGAGGGTGAGCGCCTTGTGATCGCTTCGCCCGCTGGAAAGCATTTGGTGATCCTGAAGGCCACCTATGGGCCGGCGGATGGTTCCTCTGCCGGCGATGCCGGGTTGCTGACGGAAGATCCGGGCGCGGTGCTGGATACCCTGCCCGGCTTCAAGGTGGAACATGTGCTGCAAGCAGATGGCGGCAGGAATGGCTCGTGGATTTGCATGGCACAGGACCCCAGGGGCCGCCTGCTCCTGGGTGGCCAGGGCAGCCAGCCGATCACCCGGGTGACCCTGCAGGATGGCAAAAGCGTCAAGGATGAAATCCTGACGATCCCCGTCTCGGAAACCATGGGGATGCTGTTTGTGGATAACGTGCTCTACCTCAACGGCACGGGCAGCAAGGGCTTTGGCCTCTACCGCTGCCGGGATACCAAGGGCAACGACAGTTATGATGACGTGGAGTTTCTCCGGGCCTGGGAGGGGGGATCCGGCGAGCATGGGGCGCACGCCTTGGTTTTGGGCGCAGACCGCATGTTATATGCCGTCTGTGGAAATTTCACCGGAGTCCCCAAGGACCTCATGCCTACCTCACCCCACCGGAATTATGGCGATGACCTCGCCCTGAAGCGGATGGAAGACGGGAACGGCTTCGGGGCGGGAGCCCAGCCCCCGGGGGGCTATGTGCTGCGCATGGACCTGGACGGGAAGAATGCCGAGCTGTATTCCTCCGGTCAGCGCAATAACTATGACATCGCCTTCAATGCCGATGCTGAATTGTTTGGATTTGATAGTGATATGGAATGGGATTGGGGCAATCCGTGGTATCGCCCGGTGCGGGCCTTCCATGCGGTGCGCGGCGGTGACCATGGCTACCGTGAAGGCAGCGCCAAGTGGCCGGAGTATTATCCTGACAGCCTGCCGGCGGCGGTGAATATCGGCATCGGTTGCCCCACCGGCGTGGTCTTTGGCACCGGGGCGGAATTCCCTGCCAAGTATCAGAAGGCCTTTTACATCTGCGACTGGACCTACGGCCGCCTCATCGCGGTGCACCTGACTCCCAAGGGTGCCAGCTATACCGGATCGTGGGAAAACTTCGTAGCCCCCAAATCGCTCAAGGGCAAGGCGGGCAAGGTGCCGCTCAATCTCACGGATGTCCTGATCGGGGCCGATGGTTCCATGTATTTTACCATCGGCGGCCGTGGCACCCAGGCGGAACTCTTCCGCGTCACCTACACCGGCAACGAAGCCGCCACCCCGCTTGCCGCCGCCGGCTTGAGTGACCAGGAAGGAAAAACAGCCCGGGCCCTGCGCCATCAGTTGGAGGCCTTCAATGTGCTGCCGGATCCTGCGGCGCTTGCCTTTGCCTGGCCGCACCTCGCCAGCCCGGACCACTCTATCCGTTATGCCGCCCGCCTCGCGGTGGAGCGGAATCCCGTCTCCGGATGGCAGGCGAAAGCCCTTGCGGAGCGCCAGCCGGATGCTGCCTTCACCGCCCTGCTCGCCTTGGTCAGGCTCGGCCCCTCCGACACCCAGGCCGATGTTTTCAAGGCGCTCCGTGCTTTCCCCTTCGCGGGCCTGACAGAAGAACAGACCCTGAACAAGCTGCGCGTCATCGAAGTCTCCCTCGCCCGCCAGGGAATCCCTGCCGGGGAAGTGGCCAGCGCTTTGACCGCTGAGCTGGATCCGCTCTATCCGGCGAAAACAGAATTCGCCAACCGCGAGCTGAGCCAGATCCTCCTGGCCCTGAATGCCCCCAACAGCGTGGCCCGCACCGTGGCCCTGCTGCGTGCCGCCCCCACCCAGGAGGAGCAGATCACCTACGTGGTGGCCCTGCGGAATATCAAAACCGGCTGGACGGAAAATCTCCGCCGGGATTACTTCTCCTGGTGGAATGACGGCCAGTCCAAACAACATCCCTTGCAGGTCACGCAGTGGTTCACGGATGCCGGGATCAATTTCAACAATGGCTCCAGCTTTGGCGGATTCCGGAAAAACGCCTTGGCCGAGGCCAAGGCCACCATGTCGCCGGCGGAACTCGTTGCCCTGGGCGATGTCACCAAAGTAGCCCCCGTGGTCAAGGCCCCCACCGAACCCCGGAAGCTGGTCAGGGAATGGACCACCGCAGACCTGCAACCCGTCCTCGCCCAGGCCGGCAAGGGCCGCGATTTTGCCAAGGGGAAAGCCAGCTTCGAAGCCGCCCAGTGCATCCTCTGTCACCGCTACGGTGATGAAGGCGGTGCCGCCGGACCTGACCTCACCAATGTCGCCACCCGCTTCAAGCGCCAGGACCTCCTGGAATCCATCGCCGAGCCCTCGAAGGTCGTCTCCGAGCAGTTCATGATGACCGTTTTCACCCTGAAGGACGGCTCCGTCACCGCCGGCCGGATCAGCCAGGAAAACAACGAAAAGATCGTCGTCATGACCAATCCTTTCGACACCACGACCACCGTGACCCTCGAAAAAGCCGATCTCAAATCACGGGAACTATCCAAAACCTCCATCATGCCCCCCGGCCTGCTCAACACCTTGAATGAGGCAGAAATCGCCGACCTCCTCGCCTACCTGGAATCCATGGGCGATCCCAAGCACCCCAACTTCAGCAAGTAGCCCGCCTGGCAATGCCCGTCCTGGCCATGAACCCGGATGCCATTGGCTCATTTTTCATTTTCACAGGGATGTGCATCTCTTTGGTTTTTTCGCTCCGATCCTTGGAGTCACGGCTCACCTTTCTGCCACCCGAAGCAGCGGCCCAGCCAGGGACCTATCCCGGGGCTTGGAGCAAGCCGTGAAGCAGGACCCATGACTTTTGCCACAGATGGGCAGGGGAGATGACCCTCTGCGTTTACTCTCCACACGGGCGAACCATCGGATTCACTGCTCCGCGTTGAGGAGCAGAATGCGGCGGACTTCGGCGATGGCCTGGGGGTTTTGGTGGGCACTATGGCCCGAGGGAACGATCAATTCCGATTTGGCACCCTCGAGATGACTGCTCCAATAAGGAACAAACCCATCGCTGCTCATCGGCTTGGTGTGATCCGGGTTGCCGCCCTTGCCACGGTCACCAATGATGGAGTGGTAGGGGATTTTCGGGTTGATCGGGATGGTGTTGATCAGTTTCACGAAGCGGTTATTGGGAGAAAGCGTATCCACGCTGTTGGGTATTTTGACTGGTTTCCCGCCACCGAAGGAAGGAGTAAGAGTGCCCAGCACCTCACTGCCAGCCTTGAGCAGCGTGATCGGACTTTTCACCAGTTTTGTGCCCAATCTTCCCAGCCAGCCAGCGGCCAGATCCGCTCCCTGATGAGGCGCGGCGATGAAGATGGCCCGGCTGATTTCCTCACGATGCCCGAAAACGAACGCATCGGTCATGAGTTTCCTGGTTTCCGGGGAGAGGCCTATTTCAGCGGGTGGCTTGTCAAAAAAATTGTTCCAGACTTTATCACCGGAGTCGGTGACCATCAGCCGGCTGATCATGCCACCCATGCTGTGCCCAATAATGACCATTTTCCTCTGGAGCGGATAGCGCTTTTCAATGGCATCCAACTGCTGGCGCAGGATGGCGGCCGAGTATTGATAAGGATAGCCGCTGGGGTAGCTGTAAAACCAGAACTGATAGCGCTTTCTAATTTCCGGATCGGAGCGGAGGGTATTAATGAGCGGGGTCCAGGTCGCGGGGGTATCCATCAGGCCGTGGACGCAGAGCACCACCCGCTTGGAGGGGTCAAAGGGTTGAAGCCGGGCGATTTTGGCCGTCTGGGCGTATTTCTGGGGATTCAGCAGACGCGAAAGCTCCAATTTTTTGGGATTTTCCTGATCCAGCATGACTGCCAGAGGCACCGTGAAATCGGCCGCCAAGGGATAAGTATGTCCATCCATCCGGGTCGACTCCGTATCCAGCGGGTCTTCAAATGAAACCAGGCAACGGTTGGAACCCTCAAAGCGGGCCGTGGCGGTAATGCCATAATAAGTGCGCTCCATCGCGAAAATTTCCTTGGCATTTTCGAGCTTGTTGCGTCCGACCGCCACCAGCGGCGCACCCAATCCAGCTTTGATTTTCCGCTCCGCCACATAGCTGCCACTGATGTCAAATTGGTCTGCGGGCGTAAAGTCATACAAGGCCGGATTGCGCTGTGGGCGCGGATCCAGCCGGTGGGTCAAAACATACTCCCCGCCACCCGGAGCCGGCACCTTGAGCGGTTTCGTCCAAGGATCGAGTTTGGCGGCACTGAGGGTTCCCATGAGACGGCTGAGCGCGAAGTTATAATCCTTTATCGCGTTAACGTCGGAAGGATTTCTGCGCAGTTCGAGCGAAGAGGTTTTTATCGCCTCCAGATATTCCCCCATGGCCACCAAAGGTTCCTTATGACTGCGAGTCAGGGCTTTGACGACCAATTTACCTACCGGGGTCACCGGTTTATAGGTGGGATGAAGGGTCTTGATCGAGGAATATTGTGAACAACCCGACAAGGCCACCAGGAGCACCAGACATAACCGGCACGATCGAAAATCGATAAATTTAAACATAAGCGCAAGATGGAAATTTGAGTAGCACTTAAGCCAATCGGATCCGGATCCGTGACCTTTGGATTCAGTTTGGCATAGCTGGCCGGGGTTCTTCAAAACCAACTCAGGATTAGGAATCGGATTTTTCAGGCCTCCCCGCCATCAACGGATAAACGATGCCGGCCAGGGCAGCACCAACGATGGGGGCGAGCCAGAAGAGCCACAATTGCTGAACCGCCCAGCCGCCAACAAAGAGGGCGGGACCTGTGCTGCGGGCAGGGTTCACCGAAAGATTTGTCACGGGAATCCCAATAAGATGGATCAGGGTCAAACCGAGACCGATGGCGATGGGGGCAAAACCCTTGGGAGCCCGCTCATCTGTGGAACCGAGGATAATCAGGAGGAAGAAAAAGGTGAGAACCACCTCGGCCACTAAGGCAGCCATCATGGAATACCCTCCAGGCGAATGGTCGCCATAACCATTCGAAGCAAAGCCGTCGGCCACGGTAAACTCCGCCTTGCCGCTCGCGATAAGGTAAAGCACCGCCGCTCCAACGATACTTCCCAACACCTGGGAAAGGATATAGCCAGGCAATTCAGCCCCCTTGAAACGCCCGCCAACAAAAAGGCCCACGGAAACCGCAGGATTCAGATGGCAGCCGGAAATATGGCCGATGGCAAAGGCCATGGTCAAAACAGTGAGACCAAAGGCCAGGGAGACGCCCACCAATCCGATCCCTAGGTTCAATGGGGTGGTTCCCTCAGTCGCGAGAAATTTAGCAGCAAGCACCGCACTGCCGCAGCCCCCAAAGGTGAGCCAGAAGGTGCCAAAGAATTCTGCGAGATATTTTTTCATAAAGATTTTACGATAGAAGATTAATGGCGATGGTGGAAAATTTCATCCTGGAACTTCCCCCGGATAATTTCAACTCAACTTTTACAGGCCCTCCTTTGCCGGGTGCAGTCCGCTTCCGGACCGTTAGAACCAGGCCTGCGATGGTTCCTTCCACAGGTCCTGGAGTGACCCGGAAAACGACCAGTGCCGAAATAGAGAAGGGGTCGACGCTGAATGCGCCGACCCCTGATTGAAGTCTTCTGCGGTCAATGGAGCGGACCGGCGAATCACTGTTTAGTAGCGGAAACGGAGTCCTACATTCAACGTGTATTCTTCCTTGCCGGCGCTGATCCCGGCGCTCAAATCCAGGTTATTTATGAGGCCAACGTAGACGCGGCCAAAACCAGCCCACTCGTTGGAGATATCAAGGTTCGTCCATGCGGCACCTGCCTGGACTTCGAAATTGCCCCAGCGGCCACGGACGTGCGGGCGGAAATACGCGCTGGCGTCATTGTCGTCCCCGATGGGGGAGTTCGAAAAGCCATAGAAGGAGACCCCGCCTTCGCCCACGAGGTCAAATCCGCCCCCGACGGGGAGGTAGGCCCCTACGCCGCCGTTGGCAATCCACAAATCGGTGGATTCATCCAGCAGCTCCACGGACTCCCATCCGCCACCCGCAGTCAGGTAGAAATGCTCCACCGGAGAATAACTCAGCGACCCGTAAGCCCCGTCGCTGGAGTGTAGGTTGACGAAATCCCATTCGGAGTGGAGCCAGCCGACTTCCAAAGTGTTATAGCTCAACTGGGAAGGCGCCGCAGGTGCGGGAGGAACGGGGGCTTTGCTGTAGGTGGGAGCGGGAACGCTGCCGGCCATGAGGGAGCCTGTCAGCATGCTGCTCAAGGCAAGGATCTGTTTTGTCATCTTTTCTGGTGTTGGTTGTTGTTGTTATTTTGGGGTCATTTCCAGCATCGGATTAATCCTGGATCCTGATCTTCAGCCGCCCTAATCCTAATTCAGGCCAGGATGGGGAAGAGTCCGCCGCTTAAACCTTAAAACCATGGATGTCAAGTCGCGGGTAAAAGAAGCCCCTGAAGAGAATTCCGGCGGCACCAGCCGCCGTTTGGGTCAATCCATGACCCGGTCATACCAGGCATTGTAGCGGGCATCATTGGCCTCGTTGCGCATTTTGCGGCGCTCCTGATAGTTGACTGCAGCGTCAGTGCGGCGATCCAGCCGTTCCTGCAGCTGGTCATTGCTCGCGCAGGAAGTCAGCCCTGAGGTCAGGCAAAGTCCACCCCAGGCAAACAGGAAGGCACGGATTGAAGGGCAACGGAGAGATAAGAGTAAAGATGGCTTCATAAATAATTTCTGATGGCTGGATATTGTCCTGTGGCCGGATGGGGAGGGGGCCGTGCCGCAGGGTGGCGGCTGGCTAGAACGTATATTTCAATCCTACGAAGGCTCCGGCCTGGACGGCATCAAAGACAAAACCGTCCTGGGCATAATCGATCGAGAGATACTTGTAGCCCAGTTCCGAAGACCAGTGGCGGTTAAACTGGTATCCCAGAGCCCCAAAAACCTGCCAACTCAGATCGGATCCGACGCCAAATCCGCCGATGTCACCTTTGGCGGCGACGTAAAGATGGTCCGTGAAATTAAAGCGGGCCCGGAATCCCACTACGGGATCGATCCAGGCTTTTGACCCAGCAAGGCTTTCCGGAAGGGCGTTCCTCAGGGCGGTTTCGATCCGCCGGGCCAGTTTGCGCTCCGCCCGCTGCACGGCTTGGGTCACGGCACTGCTGACACGGCTTTTTGCGGCAGAAACGGTGTCGGCGGCCGTCTGCTGTTCCGCGACCAGTTGCGCGGCGACCAGTTCCCGCAGGGCGTCGCTAACCGGACCATCCGCCCCGCCAATCCGGCGGATCGCCTCCGGCAACCGGGGATATTGGTTCAGAATTTCGCCGACGCGGTCTTCAATCCGCCCCGCAGCGGCGGCGGTAATTTTCTCCAGGGCCGGAGCTTTGACCTCCGAAACCGCATCTTTGACCGCAGCGGTCACCCGGGCCACCGCCCCGCTGGCCAGATCCTCACTCACGGCCTTGACCCCGCTGGGATTCACCTCAAGGTGAAGGGTGGCATCCATCGAAAGATACCGCGCCCCGGCAAACAGGTCAAAATAACCACGCGGTCCCTCCCAAATCCGGTAGGCAACACCGGCTTCCAGCAGCACCTCTTTCTGCTCGAGACTGATGGTATCCAGCAGACGCCCCGGAGTTTCACCACCAGCGGAAAGCTTCAGATACAAACCCTCTGCATAGAGACTCCAGGGACCGCGTTGGGCCTCCACCGAAAGCGAAGCCACCATGTCAAGATGATCCAGAATCTTCGAGAAGGGCACGTCCGTGTGGACCGGTTGGAACCCGCCGATCCCGATATCCCCATTCAATCCAGCCAGCCAGCCGGGCAGTCCTACGGTGTAACGCCAGCCCTCATCGGTAGGAACCGGGGGGCTCGCTGCCACCTCTTTTCCGGAAGGCCCCGGGGTGGTTCCCGCAAGCGCACTTGGGCTGTGGAGCAGCGCACCAAAAGTGAGCAGAGCAAAAATGGATTTCATGTAAAGGGTCGGTCGTTGGTTAACGGAATCTAGTAACGGAGACCCCGGCGGCCGCGCAATTTGTCATTCACGTTTTCGCGTTTATCGTAGTAATCCTCGACGCGGTCCCCGGGGCCGCTGTAGTGACGGCGGTCCACGCGGTCTTCACGCCGGTCGTAGCGGTCTTCAGTGCGGTCCACCACTCCGGCGGCGCAGGAAGAAAAGAGAATAGCGGTAGTGGCTCCAAGCAGGAGCAGGGCGGTGGTTTTCATGGGTGGTAATGTTGGAGACGGGAGTATGCGGTTGGGTTCAGAAAATTACCGTGCGGTATTGGACCACCCCGCTCATCATCACCGGCTGATAGTAGAGGCCGTTCAATCCATAATAGGTGATGCCATTGTTGATGTAGGGAGCGCAACCGGGAGGGAGAACCGGGACCACGATCCCCACGGGAGGGGCCACCACCACGTAACCGGTGGGTCCCGGTTGATAGTAAGTGCCGCCATAGTAGGCGTAGGAGGTGCCACCATAAACGACCGGGGCATACCCCCGCGGTGGGGCGGCTACAGCGGCTCCGATGACGGCTCCAGTGACCAGGCCCGCAGCCACGCCAACGCCATAGCCCCCGTGACGGTGGACATCCACATCGACGTGGCGGTTGTAGTTGTAATTGCGGTTCACATTCACGTTGTTGCCGTTCACGTTGACGTTCCGGTTCACGTTCACGTTGTTCCGGTTCACGTTCACATTCCGGTTCACGTTTACGTTGCCCCGGTTTGTGTTCACGTTGCGGTTCACGTTCACATTCCGGTTCACATTGGGGTAAGCGGAGGAGTTGGCGGCGGACACGATGACCAGCGCCAAGGCGAGCGCCATGCGAAGGGAGAAGGGAAAAGTGGTTTTCATAACTAATAATGGGTTGGGAGGCTATTTGGCGGGTTCGGCGGCGGGCTGGGCCGGTTCGGGAAGGATTTCCACCTTGGTGTCGGTGGCGGTGGGTTCGAAAGCAAACAGAAAATCCGGGAGTTCGGTGAACAGATCCCACCGGTCGAACAGGAAGGTGACGTGGGCGGACTCCTCACCGCTACCGGAAACCAGCACGGCTTTCCGGATCACCGCCTGGGGACCGTCCTGGATCCAGACCTGCCAGTCCGCCGTTTCGCTGCGGAAGGAGAGGTGATGACAAAGGGTGCCCAGCACCAACTGGGGGCCAAGATAATCTCCGGCAGTGGCGAGGGCGGCCCCATCGCCAAATGGCCGGCTCAGCAAAAGATCCTCAAGGGGAAAGTTGATGCCGTAGGTTTCACTGGCCTTCTTCAAGGTTTCATCAAGCGTGGCGGGGACAGGCGTGGAACCGTAGAAGTTTTTCTGGCGGTCCACCACGCTGAGGGTTTTTCCATCATAGAAGAAGCTGCGTCTGGGTTTGGTGGTCCTGACATCCACTTGGAGACGGTCCGGGCGGCGCAGTTTGATTTCGGCGGTTTTGGCGGTCTGGACGGTGCTGCCATTTTCGAGGGCGACCTCCTCCCAGATTTCGGCAGTCACGCTGAATTGTTTCGCGCCGGCCAGGAGATCGACGGCACGTTTTAGGATGGCGATAGCCTTGGGATCCACGGCGGGTTCCTCAACGGCAGGAGCAGCAGCGGCCGGTGCTGGTTTCGTCTCTGCATCCGCCGCCGGAGTGGTGGCCGTGAAAGTTGAAGTGACACTAAAGAAGAGGAGAATCGGGAGCAGCGGTTTTGTTTTCATGGTGAAGGTGATGCGGGTTGGGAAATCAGGAATCCTAGCCTTTGGGGAAGAGGAGGACCAGTCCGGCGCGGATTCCCCACTCGGGACCACCCTCCGGGCCATCCAGATAATACCGGCCACCGGCAAAAGCCTGCATGGGCTGACCGCCCACTTTGAAGAGCTGGGAGACGACGAAATTCAACGGCGCGGACCATTGGTTGCGTTCCCAGTCGTAAGTGGATTCAGAATTGAGGGTGAAGGTTGTTTTGGTTTTGGTGATATAGGAACAGAAGGGCTGGATGAAGGAGGCGTTCACTTCGCCGCGGTCTTCGTTGCCGGCATAGGACCAAAGATGGTTGAAGAGCAGGCCGTAGGTCCAGGGACCGGTTTGTTTCAGGGCGAGCCCGGTGGGGCCGGCTCCCCACTTTTCCCCGCCCAGCAGGTCATCCGTCGCGGTGGGCCACAGCAGGACCGGACCGGCGGCGAGGATCCACCCGTTCACCGGCTGTTTCGGTGAAAAGAAGAAGCTCTGCACCGTATCGCCAAGCCCGGAGGCATCACCGATGCCCGGCGCGGGGGATTCCGCATCGATCACCGGCAGGATGGTGCGCACGATCAGGTTCCAATCATCTGTCAGATCCACCGGAACGACCGGCTGGATATTCAAGGTGAAGCGGGTGGCATCATGCACCCCGATCCCAAAATCCCAGTTCGCCTGGAAAGGCACAGAGATCAGGCTGGCGACCGGATTGGCGAGCTGCTTGGCGAGGTCGGCTTCCCCGCCCGGGGTGGGTGCCGTGGCAGATGGGGTGCCGGCTGGAGGCGCCGTGCCTGCACAGACGCTGGTGACCGCGCAGCCCATCAAGGAGAAAAGGGCGCTGCCCATGGCAGAGGAAAAGAAAGTGCTTTGCATGGATTTTTGGGGCTGAGTAAACGGTTTATATTGGAGGGAGCAAGAAGAAATCAGGCAGGCAGGTTGCCGGACGTTGCCGGACGTTGCCGGACGTTGCCGGACGTTGCCGGACCAGGTAAAAAGCATCATTCGGTTTCAACGAAGGCCTCGTCTGTCTGACGTTTCTGAGCCAGCATGAAACGCCAGTAAGGCGTGGTGCACATCAGCAACCGGCCTTCTGACGAAGAGAATCCCTATCCAAGTGACGCCTACAAACAGCAGAGCGAAAATGAGGCCCAGTTGCCATATAGGGATGTCGTAAATCCAGAAGAACATAAACGTCCAGATGTCGCGGGGAAGCCGATTCTGTCAACATGAAAATAGGCGTCTTGGGACAAGCTGATTTGAACAGGAGTCCATAGAGCAGCCACAGCATCCCGCGGCTCAATAAACCCACTGCAGGCGCGACTGGAAGCTGTCCATCCCACCCGTCTTGTCAAATCGGTCCAGCCAGGTATGGCCCCAGCCAAAGCCGACTTTGGCGCGCCGTGTCGCCCACCAGTTGATGCCGGGATAGGTCTTATCGAAGCTGCCGCCGTGCACGCTGCCGTTGTCGAGGTCCACGCTGGAGAAACGCGCCACGAGTTCCAGGGCACCCCAGCGGCTCTTCGGAATGATGCGGCGTGTATAGCCCACCGTGCGGTCGTAGGGCCGGGTCTCGCCGGTCAGGGTGAGGCAGATGAGAAGATGGGTGGTTCGCATGGCGGTTGCCTGCCGCAGCGGTTAACCCTGGTCATGCGCTGGTGGACAGGCGCAGGGGACGGGGGCGGATCGGAGTGAACTCAGGAGAGGCTGACCCAGTTGCGTTTCACAGTGGGGAATTTTTCTTTGTTGAGGGCCTGCATGGCCTGCACCGACCACTCGGTGCAGATCTCTTCGTTGGATTTGGTGAAGCTGAGTTTGTTTAGCCTAAAAACCGGAATGAATTTGAACAGAAGGGCACAAAGGCCACAAAAAGAAAAAGTTCCAGACCTGGGCGGACTCCTCCAGAGGGTGAACGGTTTTCAAGGACGATTGCCACGTAAGTCACTTACTTCCTGCCCTTTGTGACCTTCTGTTCAAACTCTATAATCTTTTCCAGGTTTAGATCGACGAGCTTGATTTTGGTGCTCCGGCGGTCCGACGCCGCGGCCACGATTTTCTAGGTGGAGGCATCAATGATGCGCATTTCGCACGCCACGGAAGGAGACACCATGGCCATGGCGACACTGCCGCCGGGCACGGCATAAGGAAGCGAGACTGGCCGCAGGGTGTCCAAAAACGACCTCGGTGAGGGCGATCTCGATGATCAGCGTGCCGGGTTGCGGCTGGCTGACCAAGGTAAAACGGTTGGCCGGGTCGGCAAAGGCCTTGCGGAGATTGGCGTCCCAAACCCGGGCGAGTTCGGCGGCGTGCTGCCTGAAGTCGCGTTCGCTGGCAATGCTCTGAATCCTCCAGGGATGGGGATCAATCCGGGAATCAGGCGCAACGTGGATGAGGCGGCCGTATTTTTAGGCGGCCGTATTTTGGCATTGGCGGGCCGGAGAATAAATGCCAGGACAGGGGATGCCTCAGTCTCTCAGCCTGGTGATCGTTCACGTGGTATTCAGCACCAAAGACCGGGCGGCGCTGATCCCGCCGGCGATGCAGCCGCGCCTGCACGCTTATTTGGCCGAAGTGGCGCGCGGGTTGGATTGCCACGCGTATCGCGTCGGCGGCGTGGCGGATCATGTGCATCTGGCTCTGACCTTGCCACGCACGGTGACGCAGGGGGATTTGGTGAAGGAGTTGAAAACGGCATCCAATCATTGGCTGGGAAAACAGGATGCAGGTTATACGGATTTCGCGTGGCAGCGGGGTTATGGGATTTTTTCGGTAGGAAAATCACAGTTGGCGGCGTTGGAGCGGTATATCGAAAATCAGGCAGCCCACCACCAGAGGCGGACGTTTCAGGACGAATTCCGGGATTTGTTGGAGCGGTATGGGGTATCGTGGGACGAGGCGTATGTGTGGGATTGATGAGGAGAGGCCGGAAGCCAGCGGTCAGTGAGAAGTGGGCAGCGGTCAGCAGTCAGCGGTCAGCGGGGGCCAAACACCACCGCCCATTTCCGCAGCGCCAACGGCGCATCCCATGACAGCCTGGGGTTTCAACCCCAGGTGATGGTCCTATCCAAACCCCGGGAGCGCCAACGGCGCGTTCCATGAGGGGGGGCATTTGGGCGTTTGGGCGGGGATGGCTGGTGCAGGGGAAATTCTTCGGCACCGGTGATTCATGGGACGCGCCTTTGGCGCTGGGGAATGGGTTGCGGCTGGGGTCCTGGGGTTGAAACCCCAGGCTGTCATGGGACGCGCCTTTGGCGCTGGGAATTCGGGCGGGCTGGGGTCCTGGGGTTGAAACCGCAGGCTGTGATGGGACGCGCCTTCAGCGCTGGGGAATCGGGCGGGCTGCGGTCCTGGGGTTGAAACCCCAGGCTGTCCTGGGACGCGCCTTTGGCGCTGGGAAATCGGGCGGGCTGCGGTCCTGGGGTTGAAACCCCAGGCTGTCATGGGACGCGCCTTCAGCGCTGGGGATTCGGGCGGGCCGGGGTCCTGGGGTTGAAACCCCAGGCTGTCATGGGACGCGCCTGTGGCGCTGGGGAATGGG